>NZ_JBFUIH010000033.1:0-74295 GCF_056401975.1 Pseudomonas sp. P4_C8
ATAAATGCTAGCCTTAGCACTCTGAAAATAAACACTCGGATTAATTGCGAACATAACCCTCCGTCGAAAGCTACTATCGTGATTGCAATACCTATCAAGAATCACATAGTTTTCCTTGCTAAGCGACTTGCCAAAAAACTGCATAAATTCTTCGGCCTGAGCGCGGAACGGGCTAACATTTGACAACCTGGAAAATCGTGAAATAATTTTCTTCTTTAAAGACCTTGAGGCTCCGATTACATTACTACCATGCTGTCTATATTTTATCGTAGGATACTCACTGTAGATAAATTTCCCGAATGCAGAAATCACTAAATACACCCATGCATCATGCATAACAGCATGGCTAGGCCTTACTGACCTGACTATCTTAAATGCTTGTTCATTCATTAGAATTGATGCGCCACTCGCGACAGATTCAACGATGGCATTTTTAAAGATCAAACCCTTTCTAGGTACTTTTGTGTAGCCTATAGGACCTAAAGACTCATCAACAATCTGTAATCGTGTAGAGACAGCAACGGGAATATCACTCCCTTCTTTCTTCAACAGGTCTACAGAATGCTTGATTTTGTCAATCACCCAAACATCATCAGCATCTGAGAATCCATAATAATCCCCGACAAAATCACAGCAGAAAACAGCTTCAATAAACGATTTGCACGCACCTAAGTTCTTTCCCTTCTGTATAAACACCCTGTCATCATTGGCATATTTTTCACCAATCAAACTAACTGTGCTATCAGTTGAACCATCATCTCTGATCCAAAGCTTTACATTTGCCGACTCCTGGCAAAGTATGCTATCGATTTGCTCAACCACATATTTCTCGCCATTGAACACCGACATGATTATCACAACGTCATGAACTTTCAAATCAAACTCCCTGTAGCGGCGTCAATTAAATTCAATCTGGCATAGCAAAGTCGAAATTCTGAGTTAGCCATATTTTACTGCTGCCAAACGCGAATCAAGGATGTGCTTTGCACAAGCAAACATCAATCCAGTATCAAAAATTATGCGCAACAGCCACGCCCATGCTGAACCCTCGACACCATAGTTATTGGTAAGCCACCAGAGGGCTAGCATGAACATTGGAAGCTCGACTAAATGTATCAGCGCTGTCCATCGAGCATGCCCACTGCTCTGAATCAAAGTAAATGGAATATGTGTCAGGCTATTAATCAGTATTCCGACTGCAAAGATCTGCAGGATTGTTGCACTCTGGTTGGCAAAATCCTCGTTAATCCACCGACGCATGATTTCGTGGGCGAAAAGTATCAGCACAACCACAATTGGTGTCATCGCAAGAAAAAGCCAGAGCAGAACCTTCTTGAAAAGTTCGCGCGTTTCTCCTCCGCCGCGACTGATCTGCGCGGCAAAGGTTGGGAATAGCACGGCTGTCAATGCAGCAGGGAATATCCAGAGTTTGGTAACAATCTCATTGGGTGTCGCGTAATACGTGACAGCTGCAGTCGAAACCAATGCCCCGATGATGAAACGATCAATGTAACCCATCAAAGGGCTTATGACATTGCTCACAGTTAACCAGCCACCATTGACGCATAACGGTCGAACCCAGGTTCGTTTGACAACCAGTCCCCTATACTCTTTCGGTAAAGAGCGAAAGGCATACCAAGCGTGCACGAGACACCCTAAGACTCGCCCCATAACAAGTACCCAGGCTATCAAGTCCAGTCTAGGCTCATCAATCCAGACCACCGCAGCCGGCCCGAGAAAAGTGAAAAGCCCCATGGGTATGCGAATCAAATTAATAACTCCGAAGGCTTGTCGTGCTTCGAGTACGCCGCGGAATCCTGATGTCAGAACAATGAATGGCATCGCAACAGCCATTGCGTACAGAGCACTAATAGCTTCGGACTTATTAGGAACATTCTTAATCTGATCAACAAGAACTGGCGCTATCAAAGCCATAATCAGACCCGCGCAAAGGCCAAGGACAAGCATAATGAGATAGGCGGTTCCTGTGATTGACGGTAAATCTTGTTTTTCATCACGTGACCATGTGATAGCGATCTGCTGGGTCAGTGCACGCCCTAGTCCAAAATCAAACAAACCGAAGTAGCTAACGACAGCCCAAATCAAGGTCAACAGTCCGAAGCGCTCAGGACCGAGCTCTGCTATTAAATACGGTATAGTAAAAATTGCCGCCAGTAACGGACCGCCTAGCCCAACTAAATTCAATAGAGAGTTACGCAATAACATTAACAAGCCCCAAAAAAGAAACACAAATAGTTAATTCACAGCCTTCATTCCATAGGGGAACAGTGCTTCTTGGACAGGTATTAAGTACTGATAAAACTAGAGTTGCGATGGGGGCCTCGAGATTATTCTGCCTATTGCGGTGTCGTCGCACCACCGCAAAAAATCGCACCTCTGATGAGCACTTAAGCATCCACGCCCCCTCTGGTCCGCACCGGCCGAATAACATGCAGCTCACCTTTCGGATCAAAACACCTACTTGCCGGAGTCTACACACTMCGGTGCCCACAGGGCTCAGAAGGGTTACGACCTCCTACAATACTCGGTGAAACGGTTGCCCCACGAAAAGTTGCGGCGGATGGGGAGTTGAGCGCTAATTTTCTTCGCCCAATGTACCTTCCTGAATCTGGCGTTGGTTATTTAACGCCTCACTCCCCTCCAGTAAACGGTAGAGGAGGAGTGTTTAGGTCGTGGCTAAACGTTTTTTAATCATCAGACGAATCAGAGCAATGAAGAGACCAAGCATACCGCCAAGCACCACGCCAAGCGCCAGAATCAATGCCTTCTTGGGCTTGATGGGGGCATCCGGCAATTCGATTTTACCATCTTGACGGAAGACTGCGACTCCTTCCGGGTCGAGACTTACACCGGCATAAAGCTCGTATTGTTCCTGAAGGTTGCGCAGGTCGGAAATGAAGGGGTCGTCAGATTCGCGTGACTTAAGCACCTGCAATTCTGCTCGTAGCGCCTTGGCTCCGCGCATATACATCAAGCTACCACCCATAAATGCGGCGAGCTCGCTGTCATTCGATCGCCCAGTAATCAACGGAGGTTTTTCAAGGCCAACTTCCTCGGCAACCTTCAGCGCCTCTTGCAGCTGAGTAATGCGGTCCGCACGACGAGCTTTGGCAGTATCCCGCTGGGATTTTATCTGCCGCTCTATATTCCCGGCCTGCACAGAGAGCTCACTTTGAGCGTTTTTCAGCATTTCACCGAGGGATTGCCGAGCCGTCAGGTCGATATAGCGCTTAGYCCAGTCCGCAGCCTGGCCTGGGTCGTGACGCTCAACAACAATTACATAGCGATCTGGCTGATTTTTGTCTGGCGCCTTGACGCTTAGTGATCCAGAAAACTCCATGTAGAGCCTGTCCAGAGACCTTGAACGCTGCTCTGCGTCCAGTGACGGCAAGTAAACCTCCCTGAAGAATTGACGGCGAACTTCCTCGGCTTGCAGGTTACGAGTGAAAACAGCGTATACATCGCTGACCGAGAAAGGCACCAGTCCACGCGCTCCACTCCGTCCCAGGTTGAAGCCAGCAATGTTACTGAGCGAGGGCGGCAGTACGGAAATACGCGCTTCGTAAACCGGCTTACTGAGAAACGCATATAAGGCGGCACCAGCGGTGATCGTCAAGGTGACCAGTATGATTAGCCATTTTTGCGTCCATAAGCTCAGCAGCAGTTCAACCAAGTCGGTCTCATCATCCCTAAGAGTCCGACGGGGGGAAATATCATTAGTCACAGTTGATCCATATTTTGATGAATAGTCTTGTTTAAACTTGCAGATAACAGTTTTAAGTTCTTACCGCCCGCGCAAAAAATTCCCGCACTCTGCCAACTCTCGCTGATAACACAACCCTTCATGCTGCCGCTTACTGGGCGGGGCTCATCTGGACACAGCGAACTCCTATTCATTACAAGCCTGCCCGGGTTGCCACGGCCCACCTTGAGTGCGATATCGGTCACAGTATCCATACCGACGGCATGAGTAACCGTGGGCTCGCGTTAATGGCATAAACGAAAGTCCTGCAAGACTCCTGTTGGCTGGCAATCTAAATCCCCTTTAATAGGGCCAATCGAAAACCGCACATAGTTCAACACCCTTATGCGCGCGAAACCGAAGGCGATATTCCAATAGCTCGAACCTTCTTCATCGCGCGATGGTGGGTCTTCGTCGTGCCATTCGGGGCGCCGAGTAATGATCTCGCTGTACAAGTGCAGACAAATCTCACATCTCATGGTCACCCCCATGTCCTAGCCATTCTGCGCCTGACCGCGCTCCTCGAAGTGCGCCACCAGATCGGTGGCCACACTCTCGATACGAGGCTCGGCGCCTCTACTTTTTCCAACGCCTACCCAGTGACTTTTCAGACAGGACTGCCGCCCCTCCTCCTCGTCTTCGGCCAGCATATCGACTACTTCATCGATATGCGCCAACCCCGCCGTCACCAGCCGGGGCTGGCGCATAAACTCTACTCTGTTCTCGCCCACAGACGTTGAAACGCAGCGTTACATAACAGCGCTCAAAACACCACCCCCAACCTCTTCATAACGACTCAAGCGGCTCTCCCAGAATGGGGTCCGCATGCCGTACTCAAACACTTTTGTTTTAACTGTTTCGACCATCTGTTTCGCCGACTCGGAGCACTCGCCAAGCGCGCTTCAGCGTGCGCTGCATCCGGGAGCGCTTTGCGCACGGCGTTGATCACGTATTGCAAGCTCAGCCGCTTGTGCAGGTCTTCTTCGTCGCAGTAGCAGACTTGTGCGAGCAATAGAGACAGCCGTACAGCTGTGCGACAGTTCGGCTCGATCACAGACGTGCCTGGGCAAACGTAGCGCCCTGTACAAAGCCAAGCGCAAAATTGAAAAAGCCAAGGCTCAAGTCATGGCGAAGGTTGAGCACCCGTTCCGGGTGATCAAGCGCCAGTTCGGTTATGTGAAGACGCGCTTCCATGGTTTGGCCAAGAACACGGCGCAGCTGGTGATGCTGCTTGCATTGTCGAATCTGCGGATGTCCCGTCGACATTTATTGAGCCATGCAGCAGAGGTGCACCTGTGATGTGGGGAATAGCCGCCGCGAGGTGCTCGTAGCGGCTAAAAAGACAGGAATGAGTGAGTGATCCGAGCATTTTGGTTCGACTTGCCACTTTCAAAATCGGCAGTGGCCGAAGTCAGCCATAATAAATGGCCACTACAGACCATCCCTAGGAGGAACTAGTCAATCGCATATGTTGAGGAGTATTGATAGAAGAGGAAACGCCAAACTATTTTCTGTTACGCGATTCAACCCAAGGGTCTAACTTATGGAGTAGCACATTAACTGTCACCGGAAGTCCTCGAATAAAAACAACTGAGGGTTACGATCAGGCGATGAACATTCTTTACGATGAACGCGTCGACGGCGTTTTGCCTGACGTCGACAAAGCCGCTCTGCTCAAGGCGCTGCACGCGCGGCTGCCCGATCTGGAAATTCTGCACCAGCAGGAAGAACTCAGGCCGTACGAATGCGACGGGCTCTCCGCTTACCGCACCACGCCCCTGCTAGTGGTGCTGCCCCGCCACCTCGACGAAGTCCAGGGTGTCCTTAGAGTCTGCCATGAGCGGCACGTCCCGGTGGTTGCCCGTGGTGCCGGCACGGGTTTGTCTGGTGGTGCATTGCCGCTGGAAAAAGGCGTGCTGCTGGTGATGGCGCGCTTCAACAACATCTTGCACATCGACCCCGACGCCCGCACCGCACGGGTTCAGCCAGGGGTACGTAATCTGGCTATTTCCCAGGCGGCGGCGCCCTTCGGCCTGTATTACGCGCCGGACCCCTCCTCGCAGATTGCCTGTTCTATCGGCGGTAACGTCGCCGAAAACGCCGGTGGCGTGCATTGCCTCAAGTACGGCCTGACCGTGCACAACCTGCTCAAGGTCGAGATCCTCACCGTCGAGGGCGAACACCTGACGCTGGGTTCCGATGCCCTGGACTCGCCCGGCTTCGATTTACTGGCCTTGTTCACCGGTTCCGAAGGCATGCTCGGGGTAATCACCGAGGTGACAGTCAAACTGCTGCCCAAACCGCAGACCGCAAAAGTGCTGCTGGCCGCCTTCGATTCCGTCGAAAAAGCCGGCCGTGCGGTGGGCGACATTATTGCCGCCGGCATCATTCCCGGCGGCTTGGAGATGATGGACAACCTGGCCATTCGCGCCGCTGAAGACTTCATCCACGCCGGTTATCCCGTCGACGCCGAAGCCATTTTGCTTTGTGAACTCGATGGCGTGGAAGCCGACGTGCATGATGACTGCAACCGCGTGCGCCAGGTGCTGGAACAGGCAGGCGCCACCGAAGTCCGCCAGGCCCGCGATGAGGCCGAACGCGTGCGTTTCTGGGCCGGACGCAAGAATGCCTTCCCGGCGGTGGGACGCCTGTCACCGGATTACTACTGCATGGACGGGACGATCCCGCGCCGCGAACTGCCCGGCGTGTTGCAGGCTATCGCAGCGCTGTCGGCCGAATATGGCCTGCGGGTAGCCAATGTTTTCCACGCTGGCGACGGCAACATGCATCCGCTGATTTTGTTCGATGCCAACCAGCCCGGCGAACTCGACCGCGCCGAAACCCTGGGCGGCAAGATCCTCGAATTGTGCGTGAAGGTCGGCGGCAGCATTACCGGTGAACACGGTGTGGGCCGCGAAAAGATCAATCAGATGTGTGCGCAGTTCAACAGCGATGAGCTGACGCTGTTCCATGCGGTCAAAGCCGCCTTCGATCCGGGCGGTCTGCTCAATCCCGGCAAGAACATTCCCACCCTGCACCGCTGCGCCGAATTTGGCGCCCTGCACGTGCATATGGGACAGATGCCCTTCCCTGATCTGGAGCGCTTCTGATGCGCAGCGAATTCGACATGGATGACAGCGCCACACTGCTGGAACAAGTCAATCAGGCGCTGCAAAACGCAACGCCGCTGCGCATTCAGGGCTCCAACAGCAAGGCCTTCCTTGGGCGCATCGTCGCGGGGGAAGTCCTCGATACGCGCACCCACCGAGGCATCGTCAGCTATGACCCGACCGAACTGGTGATCACCGCCCGTTGCGGTACGCCGTTGTCAGAACTGGCCGAAGTTTTGGACGACGCACAGCAGATGCTGGCGTGCGAACCGCCCTCCTTTGGTGAAGACGCCACCGTCGGCGGCATGATTGCCTGTGGGTTGTCGGGACCACGGCGTCCGTGGTCAGGCTCGGTCAGGGACTTTGTCCTCGGTACGCGGGTGATCACCGGACACGGCAAGCATTTGCGCTTCGGTGGTGAAGTCATGAAGAACGTCGCCGGCTATGACCTGTCGCGCTTGATGGTCGGCAGTTACGGCGCGCTGGGGGTGGTGACTGAAGTGTCGCTCAAGGTGCTGCCCAAACCGCGACAGTGCCTGAGCATCAGCCTGGAAATGGACAGTGATCGCGCTTTGCTTCGCCTCGTGGAGTGGGGCCAGCAGCCCTTGCCGATCAGCGCGGCGTGCCACGACGGGCGGCGCCTGCACTTGCGGCTCGAGGGCGGCGAAGGCTCGGTGGCGGCGGCCCATGACCGTTTAGGTGGCGAGTTGCTCGACGCTTCATACTGGGCGGATCTCAACGAACATCGACTGGGTTTCTTCGATGAGGACCAGCCCCTTTGGCGGTTGTCCTTACCGCACAACACACCTCGGCTTTCCCTGCCCGGCATTCAACTGATCGATTGGGGCGGCGCACAACGCTGGCTTAAATCCGAGGCGCAGGCGTCGCTCATTCGCGAGATCGTCGGTGAGGTTGGCGGGCATGTGACCTGTTACAGCCACGGCCTGATCGACAGCCCGTTCCAACCGTTGCCTGCTGCGCTGATGCACTACCACCAGAACCTGAAGCAGCAACTTGATCCACGGGGCATCTTCAACCCCGGTCGCTTGTACGCGGAGTGTTGACCCATGCAGACCACCTTGAGCGAACAGGCCCGCCAACTGCCCCGCGCCGAAGAAGCCGAAAGCATTCTGCGCACCTGCGTGCACTGCGGTTTTTGCAATGCCACTTGCCCGACCTATCAACTGTTGGGCGATGAGCTGGATGGGCCCAGGGGTCGCATCTACCTGATCAAGCAGGTGCTGGAAGGCCACGAGGCTACCCAAAAAACCCAGCAGCATCTGGACCGTTGCCTGTCGTGCCGCAACTGCGAAACCACCTGCCCCTCTGGCGTCGATTACCACAACTTGCTCGACATTGGTCGCGCGGTGGTGGATGCCGCCGTACCGCGCCCACTCGACCAGCGCTTGTTGCGCGAAGGTTTGCGCCGCGTCGTGCCCAATCCTGGGCTGTTCAAAGCGCTGGTCAACAGCGGACAGATGTTTCGTGCGTTGTTGCCAAACACCTTGCAAGCCAAGTTGCCTCGGCGTGTGTACCCAGCCAAACCGCGCCCGACTGTGCGCCACCCGAGGCGGGTGCTGATACTGGAAGGTTGCGTGCAGCCGGGGTTGTCGCCCAACACCAATGCCGCCACCGCACGCGTGCTGGATCGACTGGGCATCAGCATCACACCGAGCCCCGAGGCCGGGTGCTGCGGCGCCGTCGACTATCACCTCGACGCTCAGGCCGCCGGCCTTGATCGCGCACGACACAACATCGATGCGTGGTGGCCGAGCATTGAAAACGGTGTCGAAGCCATCGTGCAAACCGCCAGCGGTTGCGGTGCGTTCATCAAAGACTATGGCCACTTGCTCCGCGCCGACCCGGCCTATGCCGACAAGGCGCAAAAGGTTAGTGCGTTGGCCAAAGACTTGGTCGAAGTGTTGCGCGAAGAACCGCTGGAAGCACTCGGCATCCACGCTGCCCAACGCCTGGCGTTCCATTGCCCCTGCACCTTGCAGCACGCGCAAAAACTCGGCGGCGCGGTTGAAGCGTTGCTGACGCGCCTGGGTTTCAACCTCACGCCCGTGCCCGATAGCCACTTGTGCTGCGGCTCGGCGGGCACCTATTCACTGACCCAACCCGAGCTGTCCCGACAACTGCGCGATAACAAGCTAAATGCGCTGGAGAGCGGATTTCCCGAAGTCATAGTCACCGCCAATATCGGCTGCCAGTCGCACCTTGACGGTGCGGGTCGAACCCCCGTCAGGCACTGGATCGAACTGGTCGAAGCCGCCCTGCCCTGATCGCGCATTGGAGAATTGCCATGAAAAGCAAAGCCGTACTGAGCCAGGCCGAAGTCAGCCAGATCCTCGCCGCCGCCCGCACCGAAGCACAGAACAATCAATGGGCCGTGACCATCGTGATTGTCGACGACGGCGGCCATCCCCTGGCACTGGAACGCCTCGACGGTTGCGCGCCCAGCAGCGCCTACATCGCCACCGAAAAAGCCCGCACCTCGGCCTTGGGCCGGCGCGAATCCAAGGGCTATGAAGACATGGTCAATGGTGGACGCTACGCCTTTTTATCCGCGCCGTTACTGACGTCGCTTGAAGGTGGCGTGCCGATTATTTTTGATGGTCAGGTGATCGGCGCGGTCGGCGTGTCCGGCGTCAAGGCCGAGCAGGATGCGCAAGTGGCCAAGGCCGGGGCAAAATGCCTGAAGTGATGTGGGAACGACACTGTACGTTCGTGCGTTATCACTTCCGCGCCAACTTATACCTGATGCACTCTTCATAAAAACTCTGCCGGACCGCAGCAGGTTTGAACCGCGACGGGCTGTCGTAGGTTTGCTCGGTAATGCCCATGGCCATCATGTGCATCCACGGTTTGTTGAACTTGTAGGTCTGTATCTTCTGGCGAGCGGCATACAGCGACACCCCGGACAACTTGAGCTCCTGGGCTCTGGCCGCCGTCCCCGCGCCCCAGTCACACATATAGCGGTCATTGGGCATCAACTCCCTGGCCTGGACCGCACCCGCCATGCTCGCCAGGGTAAACGAGATCAACGTGACCGTTACATTGCGCAATTGCATTCCGCCTAACCACCTGAAAATAAAGTGATTTTGGCGATAACTTCGCGCCAGCGGGGCCAGCAAATTGCCTTACCCGCGTAAAACATCCAGCGTCGGGTTCAGTTTCCCGAGACCAGCCTGAGCCCGATGACACCGGCCAAAATAAGCACAATGCACGCGATCCTCAGCGCCGTGGTGGCATCCCCCAGCAGCGCCATGCCCAGAATCGCGGTGCCCGCCGCACCGATACCGGTCCAGACCGCGTAAGCCGTTCCCACCGGCAGTGAGCGCAATGAGAGCGAAAGAAGAAAGACACTCGACAAACCCGTGGCGGCCGCCAAAAGTCCAGGGACTAACCGGGTGAATCCTTCCGAGCCCTTCATGTAGAAAGCGAACGCAATTTCGAGAATGCCAGCGATGCCGAGCAGTGCCCATGCCATGTTGATTGTCCTGCGGGAGGAATGACGTAAGTTGAATCGCCAGGCATTACGACCTGGCGAAACCTGGAGAGCGCTCTACTTTCCAGCCGCCGCAGGGGTCGAACGGAACGTCACACCAAATCGATTAAAGGCGTTCATCAACCCAATCGCGTAAGTCAGATCAGCCAATTCTTTATCACTGAACTCGGCAGCTGCCGCTTCATATTCCGCATCGGGAACGCCCATATCAGCGACGCGTGTGACGGTTTCCGCCCAGCCCAGCGCAATACGTTCACGGTCAGTGAAAACGTCACCCGCATCGCGCCAGACTGGCACCAGCACCAATTTTTCAACGACGACGCCCAGTTTGAGCAGATCGCGCGAGTGCATATCGATGCAATAGGCGCAGCCATTGATTTGCGACACCCGTAGATAAACAAGATCGATCAGTTCGTGGGAGAGACCGCTGTTTTGCAGGTAGACGTATACCCCRCCAAAAGCTTTGTAGCCTTCGGGTGCAGCCTTGGCGTAGTCGAGACGATTGCTCATGATGAATCCTTTGTGTTTGCTGTGAGGAGCTCCATCGTGCTGCGTCTTGGTCTAATTGCTAAGATCCATGATCCGCCTTGCGTCATGGGCCATGAAAGCGCAGTCATGGCCCAGTCAACTGCTCACTTCTTGGACCTTTGGAATAGGTCATCCGCTTCCTAGAATGCCCCCTCGAATACGTACTTTTATTTAGGGGCGAACCATGAAAATCCTCCACGTGACGTGCAGCCCTCACGGGACAACTTCCGAGAGCTATCGACTGTCCAGGCACATCATTGGTCATTTGCTAAAGAGCGATCCCACTGCAACCGTTATCAACCGGGTGGTGAGCGGCGATGCCATACCGCAGGTTGATGAGCATTACGCGATGTCCCAACAAGCGTCCGCCGATGTGTCCCAAGAAGGCTCCATGGCCCAATCGGAAGTGCTGATTGAAGAACTGGAAAGCGCCAACGTTGTGGTGATTGGCACTCCCATGCACAACTTCACCGTCCCCGCTGCGCTGAAAATCTGGATCGACCATATCGCTCGCGTCCGTCGCACGTTCAATGTCGGCGCGCAAGGGAAAACCAGTGTGCTGCACGACCGTCCCGTCTTTATTGCCGTGTCATCGGGAGGACGATTTTCAGGAGAAGACCCGCGTCAGCCCGACTTTCTGACCCCGTATCTGAAAGCGGTTCTGGGCATGATCGGACTGCATGCACTAACGTTCTTCTCTGTTGAAGGCACCGCTTTGGGTCCGCAGGCTGTAGCGCTGGCCAGGAGCAAGTCGGACCAAGCAGTGGAAGCGCATTTTTCAGCGCTTCGATGACCGAAGGGAGAGCCCCATGAACCGTCTCACCGCTGTCGCTTTTTTGCTGTGCGCCTCGTTTTCGATTGCACACGCTGCCGAGCGCTGGGAAACACTGCCCGCCACGCCCCAGATCACGATGGCGTCCAAGTCCGCCTACCTCGACGTCAACGGCGCGAAAATTTTCTACCGCGTCATTGGGCACGGTTCTCCCGTTGTCCTGTTGCATGGCGGCCTGGCCAACTCCGACTATTGGGGCAATCAGGTCAACGTGCTCGCGCCGCATCACACCGTGATCTTGCTGGACAGCCGTGGCCACGGTCGCAGTGGTCGGGATGCGCAAGCCTATGGCTACGACTTGATGGCCGATGACGTCGTTGCGGTGCTGGACCACCTGAAAATCCATAAGGCGGACGTCGTGGGATGGAGCGATGGGGGGATTTTGGGTCTGGATCTGGCGATGCGTCACCCTGATCGCGTCGGAAAAATATTCGCCTTCGCCGCCAACTCAAAAACCTCAGGCGTCATCCAAGGCGTTGAAAAAAACCCGACGTTTGCCGCCTACATTGATCGCGCCGGGCAGGAATACAAAAAGCTGTCGAAAACACCCGACAAGTTTGATGAGTTCGTCGAGCAGATCAGCCATATGTGGGCGTCGCAGCCAGAGTGGAGCGATGCAGACCTCAAGACCATAAAAACACCGGTGTTGATTGTCGATGGCGACCACGATGAAGCGATCAACCGTGAGCACACGGAGTACCTGGCCGCAACCATCCCGGGCGCCGGCCTGGCCATATTGCCCAACGCCAGTCACTTCGCATTCATGCAGGCACCGGCGGACTTCAATGCGATCATGCTGAATTTCCTCGGGCAAAAATAAGGACGCACCTTGATACGAAGCGAACCGTCCCTGAGCGGTGGATGAAGCCATGAACCAGCAGATCAAGCGCTTCTCCCCCCTCGACCCGACCTCTACCGAACCGATCTACCGGCAGCTTTACTGGCGGTTCCGCGGCGCCATAACGGACGGTTTGCTCATGCCAGGCGAACGCGTTCCCGCCGCACGGGCATTGGCCAAGGAACTGGGACTGGCGCGAGGCACCATCGATACCGCGTATTCCCTCCTCACCGCCGAAGGGTTCCTCCAGTCTCGTGGCCAAGCGGGCACGGTTGTGGCGGCGGGCATCAATGTCAAGGCACTGTCTGCTCGTGCGGCGCAAACAGCCAGCCCGGCGAGCAGCCAGTACATCCGGCACAAGGCACCCATTCTGCCGTTCCAGATGGCCCTGCCCGCATTGGATGCCTTCCCCAGAAAAGTCTGGTCGCAAATCGGCGCTCGCTGCGTTCGCGCTACGCAGATGGCGGACATGGCCAACCCCTCGGTGTACGGGCTGGACTCACTACGCTCTGCGATTGCCACTTACCTGCAGGTTGCGCGCGGCATAACGTGTTCGCCCGCGCAGGTGTTCGTCACTTCGGGCTACCGAAACACGCTGTCGCTGATCACTCATGCGCTGCTCAAGCCGGGTGACCGAGTGCTCGTCGAAGACCCCGGCTACTTGCCCACCCGGCAGTTGCTGGAACACCTGCAAATCCAGGTTGCCCCGGTTTCCGTGGACCAGGACGGCATGCAGGTCGCGCAAGGTATCCAGCGCACACCCGGCGCCCGTGCAGCCGTCGTCACACCGGCCCATCAAAGCCCGCTGTGCGTCTCGCTGTCGTTGCCACGTCGCCTGGAATTGCTGGAGTGGGCATCCCGGCAGCAAGCGTGGATTGTCGAGGACGACTACGACGGTGAGTACCGCTACATCAGCCGTCCACTGCCTGCACTCAAGAGCCTGGATCGCGACGGTCGTGTGCTTTATTGCGGCACGTTCAGCAAAGTGCTGTTTCCCGGTATCCGCCTCGCGTACCTGGTGGTGCCAGAGGCGCAGGTCGAACGCTTCGAACAGGTCGGCCAGATATTCCTCGGCGGTTGCCCGGAATTGACCCAAGCCATCGTCGCCACCTTTGTGACCGAGGGGCATTTCGCTCGCCATATCCAGCGCATGCGAAAACTCTACGGTGAACGCCGCGAGGCCACGGCGCGCGGGCTCAAGAAAGCCCTGGGCGATCACATTCGCATTGATGCCCTGCCGGGTGGCATGCACCTGATTCTTCGTCTGACCGGGCAAGCGTCCGACAGCGCACTGGTCGAGCGCCTGCAACAGGCCGGGATTTACGCAGAAGCCTTGTCCGACTGGCGTATCCATGACCCGACCGATTCGGCGCTGCTGCTCGGGTTCGCCAACATCGACTCGCAAGAGATGGCCGAACAACTGGGCAGACGCATTCTGCAATTGATCTAGGCATCTCGACGAACATGGCCCGGTTCAACACGCCATTCTTGGCTCTTTTGCCCGGGCCGATGGGGCGACACCCTGTGTGCTGAACCACTGACCCAGCCCCAGGAAAATCCGATGCCGACACCTCCTCCCCTTCGTAGCATTGCCGTGTTCTCCGGTTCCAACACCGGCTTCAATCCCGCCTATATTGAGGGCGCCCAAGCCTTGGGCCGGGAAATCGCCAGACGCGGCATACGCCTGGTGTATGGCGGCACCGACAAAGGCTTGATGGGTGTGATGGCCGACACGGTGCTCGCCGAGGGCGGTGAAGTCGTTGGCATCATCACGCGCTTGTTGTTCGACCTCGGGCACCTTCATCCCGGCCTGACCCGGCATGAAGTCACGCAAGACATGCGCAGCCGAAAGGCGCGCATGAGCGAATGGGCGGATGCGTTTATCGCATTGCCGGGCGGTTTGGGGACGTTTGAAGAACTGTTTGAAGTCGCGACGCTGACTCAGTTGGGCGAACACCACAAAGGGGTCGCCTGCCTGAACATCGGTGACTTTTTCAACCCGGTGCGCAGCCTGCTGGAGCATGCGGTGAACGAAGGCTTCATGAAAACCGAACACCGCGACATGCTGATCTTCAACATCGATCCGTCCGCGCTGATCGATGCGCTGGAGCAGTGGCAGGCGCCCACGGTGACGAAATGGATGGGAGTGGCAGGCGCTTGGCCTGGCCCGCCCACCTGATCGGCGCCGTCAGCGCAACGCCGCCCTCAATTCCTTGACCCGTTCGTTCCAGGTGAAGTGATAGACATGGGCAGGCGATAGCGGATGACACTGTCCGTTGTCCGCGTCGGCCCCCACAATAGACCACTTCGCACGCGAGGTTTCGCCCAACTCACGGGCGGTCTGGGCATTGAAACACTTGCCCAGCTCCTCGTCGGGGACAAGCGCGTAGGCCTTGGGATGGTCGCGCAGCCATTGTGCCGCTTGCTCGACCGAGGAGCCGGCCATGCCGAAATGCACAATCGGTTGCCGAGCGTACAGCCAGTGCCCCTCGCGCCAGTTGACCAGCACCAGTTCCGCACCGCCGGTCATGGTTGCGGCCTGCGCCATGATCGCGTTATGCGGGTTGGCACCGTCCCTGACCGGCTCGATGAAGCCACGGGCGAACCACAGCGCAAACCAGATCACGGCCACCGCCTGGAACACCCGTCGACCGCGCGGACGCTGGCTGAACCAGCGTTTGAGCAACCAGGGAATCAACGGTGCCGCCACCAACACCAACCCGGGCAGCGCCGGGTAAATGTACAACTTGCGTTTGCCGCTGCTGATGCAGAAAAACAGCACCACCAGCAGGACCCAGCCCAGCAGTACCAATACGCGCCCGTCGTGCTTGCGCAGTTGACGACGCCACGCGGGCACCAGCCACGGCAGCGCCAGCACCAACGGCAGCCAATATTGCGGGATCACAAAAACGAAGAAATACCAGAACGGTTCCCGATGGTCCCAGGCCGCGGCATACCGCCCCGCCGTCTGACGCAGCAGAATTTCCTTGGCATAGGCCACTTCATCGGCGCCGCCATTGACCACGATGGACAACGCCAAGGGCAGCAACCAGATCGCCGTGGCGCCCAACATCACCGCCAAACCCAGCCACCACTTGCGCGCCTCGTCCGGCATCGCCACCACGCCGGGCCAGTGTTTGCGCACCGCATAGGCATACGGAATCAGCATCAGCGCCGGGACAAACCCGACCCCTTTGGTGATCACGCCCACGCCCATCGCCGCGCAACCGATGTAAAACCAGCGCCAGGCCGGGCCGAGCAACAGGTGACGCGCCAGGCCGTACAGGCCGACCGATGTAAACAGCACCAAAAAGCTGTCAATCTGACCGGTTTGCAAGATGCTGTAAGTCTGATAAGTGGCCAAGTACAACAATGCCGCAATCCGGCCGATCCGCCGACTCCACAGGCGACGGCCCAGATCGTAGACCACAGCGGTGACCGTCACGCCGGACAACAGGCCCGGAATATAGAGGGCAATGGCGGGTTTTCCGGTCAGCCAGCTCAAAAACGCTACGGTCCACATGAAAATCGGCGGCTTGTCGCCGTAGATCTCTGCCGCCCGGTGCGGAATCAGCCACGAACTGTTATGCAACATCTCCAGGGCAACGCCGAGGAATCGCTCCTCGTCGACATTCTGCGGCTGCCGCAGCCCCAACCCTGCGCCGATCAGAAGCAACGCCAGCAACATCAGGCCTAAGCACTCAACGCCGGGCGAAAGCGATCTACGCATGACTCAGTCCTTCACGGGTGCGTTATTGGTTGGTATCAAGGGCGAACGCTTCATCGCTGATAAAAGTGGCGATACCACTTCACAAATTCCGCCACACCGGTTTCAACCGTTACACGTGGATGGAAGTCGACCCAGTCCGCCAGCGCCGACACATCGGCCCAGGTCTTGATCACATCACCCGCCTGTAGCGGCAAATAGTTGCGCCGGGCCTTGATGCCCAGCACCTTCTCCAGACAGTCGACGAATGCCAGCAACGGCACAGGCTCGCCCCGGCCGATGTTGAAGATTCGGTTGGCAGCTTCGCCGTCACTGCCTGGTATCGGCGGTTTTTCCCGCAGGCGGGCAATGCTTTCGACGATGTCATCGACATAAGTGAAATCGCGGGCCATCTCGCCGTGATTATAGATATCGATCGGCTCGCCATTGAGGATCGCTTTGGTGAACTTGAACAAGGCCATGTCTGGCCGGCCCCACGGCCCATAAACGGTGAAAAAGCGCAGACCGCTGGCACGAATTCCGTAAAGGTGGCTGTAACTGTGCGCGAGCATTTCATTGGCGCGTTTGCTGGCGGCATACAGCGAAACCGGGTGATCGACGGCGTCTTCGACGCTGAACGGCATCTTGCTGTTGGTGCCGTACACCGAACTGCTCGACGCGTAGATCAAATGCTCGGGGCGATAGTGCCGGCAGGCTTCCAGCACATTCAGAAAACCCACTAGGTTCGATTGCGCGTAGACGTCCGGGTTGTCCAGCGAATAGCGAACGCCCGCCTGTGCGGCCAAATGCACCACCTCGGTGAACGCATGCTCTTTGAACAATGYCATCAAAGCCGGTTTATCAACGATATCCAGCTTCTGGAAACGAAAACCCGGCAACGACTTCAACTCATTGAGCCGTGCCTGTTTGAGTTCTACGCTGTAGTAGTCGTTGAGGTTGTCGATTCCGACGACTTCAAGACCTTGCTGGCACAGCCGCTTAACAGTGTGAAAACCAATAAAGCCGGCAGCGCCGGTAACCAGAACAGTCATAGTCCCTCATTATTATTCAAAACCCGCTTCAACTTCATACCCTGCACCATTGATAAGTCATGGAGGCCCATGACATCGTTGACACGAAGCCGCTATCACCCTGCCCATCCAATGGTGAAATCTTGTTACATATTCATTTAAATCGTATGAGCGTGACAAGGGGGCTTGGCCGCGCACTAATGTTACTGATAAACCTTGTCATTTATGACATAGCCAGCGCCGAGCCAAGACCTGCGAGCATGGTCTATTTGCGCACCATCGATCCGAGCATCGAGCAGGACATGCGCTATGCCAGCGCCCACAACTTCACCGGGCATCGGCTCGAGGGCTACGACGCCGCCGAATGCCTGTTGTCCATGGACACCGCCAAGGCCCTCGCCCGGGTGCAAGCGACATTGCGCACGCAAGGCTATGGTTTGAAAGTGTTCGATTGTTATCGTCCCAGCCGTGCAGTCGCTGACATGGGGCGCTTCGCGACAGAGCCGGGTGACCCACGCAAGGCCGAGTTTTATCCGCGCGTGGACAAGCAGGACTTCTGGCACTTGGGCTATGTGGCGCGGGTGTCGGGGCACTCCAAAGGTTCAACCGTGGATCTGACACTCACCGGCCCCAAGGCGTTGCCCGTCGACACCTGGACACCTGCGGCGGCGCAAGTCGATTGCACCGCGCCCTATGAACAGCGCTGGCACGACGGCGCCCTCGATATGGGCACCGGTTACGATTGCTTCGATGAACGCGCACATACCGCTAACTCGACGATCAACGCCAGCGCGAAAGAAAACCGCCAACGCCTTAGCAGCGCCATGGAAAAAGAAGGGTTCGTCGGGTATTCGAAGGAATGGTGGCACTTCACGTTCAGTGGCGAAGGAGCACCGAAGGACGTGATGGATTTCCCCATTACACCGATGAGCTCCAGCGATGTCATCGGTGCCAGCGGTCAGCTGATCGTGGTCACCTCCAAGAACTGGGATGACATCCAGGGCACCGCGCAGCGCTATGAACGTGACGGGAAAACCTTTCGAAAGTACGGCGATGCCTTTCCCGTGGTAGTTGGCAAAAACGGTATGGGTTGGGGCAAGGGCCTGAGCGGTGCTGGTGTTTTTGAGGGTCCGGTCAAACGCGAAGGCGATGGAAAAGCACCTGCGGGGATTTTCAAACTGGGCACGGCGTTTGGTTTCGACGCTACCGTTGACACCCATCTGCCCTACCTTGCGCTCACACCGACCACCGAATGCGTGGATGACAGCCAGTCCCAGCGCTACAACGAACTGGTCGACGGTGCGGCGATGGCTAGAGACTGGAACAGCTCAGAACACATGCGCAACGAGGAGGGTTATCGCAAAGGCATTTTCATCGAGCACAACACCCCGGCGACGGCGGCCTCAGGCTCGTGCATTTTCTTCCACATCTGGCGTGGCCCCACGTCCCCGACGGCGGGCTGCACGGCCATGGATCAGGGGGATATTGCTGCGTTGCTCAAGTGGCTCGACCCTCGCGAGTCTCCGCTGCTGGTGCAGATGCCAGAGGCGCAATACGAGCAGTTTCGTGAAGGGTGGAAATTGCCTTGATGTTGGTGGGGTTTGGACTCGATCAAGGCTCGCATATCAGCCATCATCTGACTTTCCGGAAGCCACAAGACCTTGTGTCGTTGCCTACCATTGCGCCTGAATCCGCCGGCTTGTGCGTCTATGAGTTAAACCTCAAATCAAGGCAATACGTGTAATACCCCCCATCACGCACATAGCCCAACGACTCATACAACCGCTGCGCACCGAGATTGTCGGTGGCGGTTTCCAGCACCATGCCCTTGGCACCGCTCAACACCGCAAAGTCGCGAGCGGTGTTCATCAGCAACGTGCCTACCCCTCGCCCTCGGGCCTCAGGGGTGGTGAACAGATCACTGAGCAGCCAAGTACGGTGAGCATCGATGGAGGAAAACGTCGGGTATAACTGCACGAAGCCCAACGCGTCACCCACGGCATCTTCGGCGAGGAAAATCGCAGACTCGCCCCGGGCGATGCGTTCAGCGATGAAATCCCGGGACTGCGTCAGGTTCGAGGGCTGGCCGTAGAAGCCTCGGTAGGCGTCGAAAAGGCGCGCAACCTGGTCGAGATGGCTGGCGTCGACGCGAAAGGCTTTTACGACCATGTTGCGCGGCTCCTCGGGGGTTGGATTACTTGGGCTGCGCCACAGTGCGCAAGTAAGGTTTGATGGTGTTGAAGCCGTCCGGGTACTTCTTCCGCGCGTCTTCATCGGACACCGACGTAGGGATGATCACGTCCTCCCCCGGACGCCAGTTAACCGGCGTGGCGACGGTGTGCTTGGCGTTCAATTGCAGGGAGTCGAGCAGACGCAGCACTTCATCGAAGTTACGCCCGGCACTCATCGGATAGATGAGCATCGCTTTGACCTTTTTGTCCGGGCCGATGATGAACACGGAACGCACGGTGGCGTTGTCTGCGGCGGTGCGGGTGCCGCCACTGGCATTCGGATGGATCATGTCGTACAGCTTCGCCACTACCAGGTTTTCGTCACCGATCATGGGGTAATTGACCGCGTGCCCCTGGGTTTCTTCGATGTCCTTGGCCCAGCTTTCATGATTGCTGACCGGGTCGACGCTGAGCCCGACAATTTTAGTATTGCGCTTGTCGAACTCCGGTTTGAGCCCAGCCATGTAGCCCAGTTCGGTGGTGCACACCGGGGTGAAATCCTTGGGGTGCGAAAACAGGATGGCCCACTTGTCGCCAATCCATTCGTGGAAATTCAGCGTGCCTTCGGTGCTTTCGACGCTAAAGTCCGGTGCCTCGTCGCCAATGCGGATTGCCATGTTTGTTCTCCTTATTATGGGGTCGCAGGGAAAACCGTCAGAATCGGGGTACCTCTCCAACGGCATTCAGGATCGGTGTTGAACCTGTCAACGCGGATCAGTATAGGAGACGCGGCAAGACAAGGGCGTTACCGCCAGCCCTAATCTTTAAGCCATTGAATTCAAAAAATGACAAAACAGCCAGACCGACACGCCGTCGATCTGACTGTTTCTGAGCAAAACCCGACGCCACTAAACCCGGACGTTGCGTCCCGGCAGCGACGAGCGCTGGCTGGTTTCCCAATCCTGTACCAGACCGACGGGCGCATCGGAGGCTGGCAGCATGTTGCGCCCGCGCACCAGATCGCTGGCCCGCTCGGCGAGCATGATGGTCGGTGCGTTGAGGTTGCCATTCGGCTCAGTCGGGAACACAGAGGAGTCAATCACGCGCAACCCGGCAATGCCATGCACACGCAGCTCGGAATCAACCACCGCCATATCGTCCTCGCCCATGCGGCACGAACCGCAAGGATGGTAGGTGCTCTCAAGGTTTTCCCGCACGAAGGCATCGAGCTCTTCATCGGTGTTCACCAGCGGGCCTGGGGCGATTTCACCGTCGCGGAAGCGGTCCATTGCCTTCTGGCCAATGATTTCCCGGGTCAGGCGGATGCAGCGGCGGAAGCCTTCGCGGTCCTCTTCTCGTTGCAGGTAGTTGAACTGGATCTGCGGATGCTCGTACGGGTCAGCCGAACGGGCGCGCACATAGCCGCGGCTCTTGGGTTTGTTCGGCCCGGTGAGCACCATGAAGCCGTGTCCCTTGATCGGCTTGTTGCCGTCGTAACGCATGGCGGCAGGCAGAAAGTGGAACTGGATGTCCGGCCAACGCAAGCCCTTGTCCGAGCGAATGAAACCACCGGCCTCGAAATGGTTGGTGGCGCCGAGTCCATCCTTGAACAGTAGCCAGCGCAAACCGATCATCAGTTTGCTCAGCGGGTCCATTTTGCTGTTGAGGGTCACCGGTTCCTTGCAGCCGAACTGGATGTACACCTCGGCATGATCCTGCAGGTTCTCCCCTACCCCTGGCAGGTCATGACGCACACTGATCCCGGCTTTGCGCAGGACTTCGGCCGGGCCGATACCGGAGCGTTGCAACAGGTGCGGCGATCCGATCGGCCCTGAAGAAATCAGTACTTCGCGGTTGCAATGAACCTGATGGGTCTGGCCGTTGTGGTCATACATGACGCCGACGGCGCGCTTGCCTTCAAGGATGATCTGCCGGGTCATCGCGTGGGTGATCACGGTCAGGTTCGGACGACCCATGGCCGGGCGCAAGTAAGCGTTAGCCGTGGAGCAGCGCACGCCGTTTTTCACCGTCATGTGCATGGCACCGAACCCTTCCTGCATGTAGCCGTTGCAGTCTTCGGTCTTGATGTAACCGGCTTCGGCACCGGCGTCCACCCATGCCCCATACAGCGGGTTTTTCATGTGGTTGCCGTTGGTGGTGTGCAACGGCCCGGTGCCGCCGCGATAGCCGTCGCCACCCTCCTCGTAATGTTCTGCCCGTTTGAAGTACGGCAGGCAATTGCGGTAGCCCCAGCCCTGGGCGCCGAGCGATTCCCACTCGTCGAAGTCGTAGGCGTGGCCACGGATGTAGACCAGGCCGTTGATCGACGACGAGCCGCCCAGCACCTTGCCGCGCGGGCAGTGGATGCGCCGCCCGTTGAGGAACGGCTCTGGCTCGGTTTCGTAGCGCCAGTTGTACTTCTTGGTATTCATCGGGATCGAGAACGCGCTGGGCATCTGGATCACCACGCTGCGGTCACTGCCACCGAATTCCAGCACCAACACCGAGGTAGCAGGATCCTCACTCAAGCGGTTGGCCAACACACAACCCGCCGAACCGGCACCAATGATGATGTAGTCGTATTTTTGCGTAGCCATGGTTATCTCCCGGCTTCCGATTCGTTGAAAACGGGCGACGAGCGAAAGCTCAATGAATCGCCAGTGGTGTATTGCGGAGAGGTTTTCTCGATGTGCTGGATGACGGTTTCTTCGCGCTTGAGGTCGATCGAGCGGCTGAACCAGTAGTACACCAGCCCCGAGACGATCAGCCCGACCAGCCAGGCGATGTCGATGCTGCCCAGTGCTTTGGCGAGCGGGCCGACATAAACTTCTCGCTGTTCAACGCCGTCGTAGATGTAGAAGAACGGGATCATCGACACGAAACCGATGGCGTACGCGGCGATGCCACGCAGACCCCAGCTGCCGTAGATGTTGCCGTGGGGCATGAAGAAGTGCGGGATGGCGTAGCGGCCTTTGCGCACAAAGAAGTAGTCAGTCAGGTTGACCGAGGTCCAGGGCACCAGGAAGTACAACATCACCACCAGGTAGATCCCCAGCACCGACAAGCCTTTGCCCGAACTCTGGATGCTCAGGGCCACGCCCAGTTGCAGCAGGATTACAAAACCAATCGCCAGGATGCGCGCCTTGCGGGTCGGCTCGATGTGCTTGATGGAATCGACGCAAGTCAGCGTGGTCAGTTTCGCGCTGTAGATGTTCATCGCGATCACCGGCAGGAACGCCAGGATGGTGATCACCACCACCGCTGTACCTATCAGAGGCGAGACGACGTTGCCGACTTGTCCGAGAGCAACCAGCACATCCGTGGAATGCAGGTGATCGGCCAGCCAGCCACCCACCGAAATCATCCACGCCCCGGACAACGACGCGCCCAGAAACACCACGGCAATCAGCTTGCCGCTGGAGGTGTTCTTTGGCAGGTAACGCGAATAGTCGGACACGTACGGTGCGTAGGCGATGTTGTAACTGGCCGCCGCGGCGAACTGTGCGATGAAGCCGGTCCAGTTGAAGCCCAGCGGCGCCGGAGCCACTTCACCGGCAGCCAGTGCCGGCATCACGGCATCGGGCACCCAGCCCATCATCACTGCCAGCGTTACCAGGCCATACAGCGGAATCGAAAGGTACAACGCCCATTTGAAGCTGCGGTGCATCCAGTCATGACCGAGGATCGCGAGGATCGCCGCCGGTACCGTCACCGCCACCGCGATCACCCAGGGATCGAACCCGAATAACGTGTGCAGACCCTGCATCATCAACACCAGGTTGACGATGTTGAACCCGGCAAACACAAACAGCGTTGCCAGCAGCACGAGGATCACACCGCGATAGCCGAACTGCGCACGCGACTGGATCATTTGCGGCAAGCCCAAGTGTGGGCCTTGCGAACCATGGAACGCCATGAACAAGGTGCCGAACATGATGCCCAGCGTGCCGGCGAGTGTGGTCCAGAGCGCGGTCAGGCCGACGCTTGGGCCAACGAAGCCGATGGTCATGGTGAAGAAGGTGAAATTGCCGAGGAACCAGAACGGGCCTTGACTCGACAGTTTGTCGGTGCGCTCGTTTTCCGGAATGAAGTCGATCGAATGGCTTTCGACGACAGGTTTGCCGTCGAGGAGCGACACACTAGGTGCGGCTTTGGCGTCAGTATTCATGATGTACTCTTATTTTTGGAAGATCATGATGGAATAACTGCGTTCTTTTGGGTGAACGACGCCCCCTGTGGGAGTGAGCCTGCTCGCGATGGCGGTGTGTCAGTCGACATCCATGCTGTATGTCACATCGCTTTCGCGAGCAGGCTCGCTCCTACAGGGGTTTGAGTCAGCCATGACTCAGGGAAGCGTGATCCAGACAGCTTTGGTTTCGAGCAGGTAATCGAGCTGCTCGGCACCCAGGTCCTTGCCGAAACCGGACTGTTTGTAGCCACCGAACGGCATCGACGGATCGAGGGTGCCATGGGCGTTGACGTAGACCGAACCGGCCTTCAACCGTGGAATCAGGCTGTGCACCTTGCCCAGGTCATTGGAATACAGCGCGGCAGCCAAGCCGTACACCGAGTCATTGGCCAGGGCCAGCGCCTCTTCCTCATCGTCGAACGGTGCGGTGACCAGCACCGGACCAAAGATCTCTTCCTGGACAATGCGCATGTCGTTGCGGCAATGGGCGAAGATAGTCGGCTCGACGAAGAAGCCAGGACCATCGACAGGCTGGCCGCCGTATACCAGTTCGGCGCCTTCCTGCTTGCCGGTTTCGATGTACTCGGTCACACGCTGCTTTTGCAGTGCCGACACGAGTGGGCCAATGAAACAGTCAGGGTCCAGGCCCGGAGCCATTTTCAATGTACGGGTGTAGGCGATCAGTTCGCGCAGGAATTCGTCGTAGACGCTGCGATGAACATAGGCGCGTGTACCGGCATCGCATACCTGCCCCGAGTTGAAAAATACGCCGTTGGCGATCGCTTGTGCAGCCGCTGGAATGTCCGCATCAGCCAACACGATTACCGGTGATTTTCCTCCGAGTTCCAGGGTAAGTCGCTTCATTTCGTCCAGCGCCGCGCGCCCAACCGTGCGGCCTACCGGGGTCGAGCCGGTGAAGGTCAGTTTGTCGATGCCAGGGTGCATGGCCATGGCCGCGCCGACCACACTGCCGCGTCCGGAGACGATGTTGATCACACCGTCCGGGATCCCGGCTTCCTTCACCAATTCGGCAAAACGCAGGGCCGACAGCGAGGTCAGTTCAGCGGGTTTGACCACCACGGTGCAACCGGTGGCCAAGGCAGCGCCGAGCTTCCAGGCCATGGTTTGCAGCGGGAAGTTCCACGGCACGATAGCGCCGACCACACCCACCGCTTCCTTGCGTGTATAGGCCAGGTAATTGCCCGGCAGCGAAGGCTCGACGGTGCGCCCGTGCAGCTTGGTTGCCCAACCGGCGAAATAACGCAAGGTATCGACCGTGCCCTGGATATCGACGTCCCTGGCAAACGCTGCGGACTTGCCCATGTCGATCGATTCGATTTCTGCCAGTTCTGCGGCGTTCTGTTCAATCAGGTCGGCCAGGCGCTGTATCAGTCGCTCGCGTTCGGCCGGTTTGGCCTGACTCCAGGCGCCACCGTCGAATTGTGCGCGAGCGGCTTGCACGGCGCGGTCCAGGTCCTCGGTGGTGCCCATCGGAATGCGCGTGATCAGCCCCTCGGTCGACGGTTCGATGACGTCGGAAGTCTGTCCGTCGCTGGCCTCGACAAAGGCGCCACCGATGAACATTTTCTGGACCTTGCTGAGGAAGGTCTGGGTCGCTTCGGATACACCGAATTTTTGCAGGTACTGCTTAACAATCGTGTCCATTTTCATGCCCTCTGTGCGGCGGTCAGTTCACGCCGTAGCCGTGGTGGTCTCGTTCACGGCTTGCCGCGCCTGAGCCCGCTCATGGAAGATGAACCCAATGCTGTTGAGCAGCAGTTGCGCCGCCAGAATCGAGGTCATGCCGCTCGGGTCATACACCGGTGCAACCTCTACCAGGTCCATACCGACGATGTTGCCTTTGCTGCGCTTGGCCAGGGCCTGGATGATTTCCAGCACTTCGTAGTAAAGGAAGCCACCGTGGCTTGGAGTGCCGGTGCCGGGGGCGATGGACGGGTCGAAACCGTCGATGTCTATAGTGATGTAGTAGTTGATGTTTTGCGGGATCAGCGCCAGCACACCCTCGACGCCGAGACGGCGGACATCACGCACCGAAAGGATTTTCGAGCCGGCAGCATGGGCCGCTTCGTAGTCATCGCGGTTGGAGGACGAGACGTTGCGAATGCCCATCTGGGTCATGCCGACAATGTGGTTCATTTCCGAAGCGCGACGCAGCGGGTTGCCATGGCCGTAGCGCACGCCGTGGCGTTCGTCGACGAAGTCCAGGTGCGCATCGAAGTGGATAATGTGAATCGGGCCACGGCCCTCGAAGGCCTTGATCACCGGCGCGTGCACCGAGTGGTCGCCGCCGAGTACCACGGGCATGACGCCGGCATCGAGGATCTTGCGCACGGCGTATTCGGTGTTTTCGTTACTGGTGACCATGTCGGTGTGCACGATGTCGGCGTCACCAACATCGACCATGCGCACGTCGGCGGCGGTCAGGTACATCACGTCGTCTTCGTGGTCATAGGCGCCGGCGTGGCCGAAGGAGAACAGCGTCGATGCTTCGCGAATCCCGCGTGGTCCGAAGCGTGCGCCGGAGCGCCACTGGGTACCCATGTCGTTGGGAACGCCCAGCACCGCGACGTCGGCATCCAGTGCATCCCAATCGGTGCACACCGGGGATTTGCCAAAGGTGCAATGACCTACGAATGGCAGGTTCAGGCGACCGGATTCATAACCGTTATTGGACATTTCAAGCCTCTCCACTTTTTGTTATCGGCTGAGCGGACTGCAAGGCGACCGCCGTTGGAATGACTATGGGCGCAGGTTTTCGTGGAAAAAATGCTAAACATCAGATACTCATATCGGCATTGCCGATGCATCCACACGCAGGAGGTCCAAGGTGATTCAGCTGCACGATGTCGATCTGAAGTTGCTCAGGGTGTTTGCCACGATTGTCAGGTGCGGAGGCTTTAGCGCCGCGCAGGCGGCGTTGAATGCCGGCCAGTCGACGATCAGCGAACAGATGACTCATCTGGAAACCCGACTCGGGGTCAAACTTTGCCAGCGTGGGCGCAGCGGCTTTCGCCTGACCGAACAAGGCGTGGCGATTCATGAAGCGACGCAGCGCCTGTTGTCGGCGGTGGAGAACTTCTGCATGGACGCCGACGTGCTCAAACAGCACATCAGCGGCAAGCTCAACCTGGGGATCATCGACACCACCATCACCGACCCCGATTCACCGCTGCCGCGCACCACTCAACGCTTCGTGTCCCGCGGGCATGACGTGCACCTCAACGTGTACGTCGGCACCCCCGCGGAACTGGAAGAACGGGTGCTAGACGGCCGACTGCACCTGGCCATCGGGCACTTCCCGATCCATGTGCCGGGGTTGCTGCATACCCCGCTGTACCAAGAAGCCTTGGGCTTGTATTGCGGGCGTCGGCATCCGTTGTATGGCAACAAGGCCGAAGGTGATGAACTGCTCGAAGAAATTGCCGCAAGCCGCATTGTCGTGCGCGGCTACATGCAGCAATACGACCTCGAACATTTGGGTGTCAGCAAAGCGGCGGCGACCGTGGACAACATCGAGGCCCTGGCCATTTTGTTGATCTCCGGTGCCTACCTGGGGTTCCTGCCAGCGCACTTCGCCAACCAGTGGATCAAGACTGGGGAGATGCACCAACTGGCGCCGAACAGTCTGCAGTTGGTGTCGCCGTTCGACGTAATTACCCGACGCGGAACAGCACCACCGCCGATCCTCCAGGCCTTCCTTGAGGACCTGGCGGCCAGCTCGCGTAAAACCGCCAAAGGCTGATATCCGCTCGCCACACCCGAGCAGCGCCCGGCATACTCATTGACGCAGCCACCCCGTTCACCACCCTTGCAGGCCCGTTATGCGCATCCACGTCACCTTCATCGACCGCGTCGGCATCACTCAGGAAGTACTGGCCCTGCTCGGTGGGCGCCGGTTCAATCTGGACGCCGTCGAGATGGTGCCACCGAACGTTTACATCGACGCTCCGACCCTCGGCGCCGAGGTGCTGGAAGAGTTGCGCGAGGCCTTTCTCGGCGTGGAGGGTGTGCAAGCGGTGACGATGGTCGACATCCTTCCGGGGCAACGCCGAAGCTTGCAGCTCGATGCCTTGTTGGCTGCCAGCACCGACGCGGTATTGGCCGTGGATGACCGCGGTTATGTGCTGCTGGCCAACCCGGCGTTGATCGCCCTCTGTGGTCGCGAACCGGCCGGTGAATCGCTGACGACACTGTTTGATGATCCTTCCTTGCAACACACGTTGATCGAACACGGTTTTCGCCTGCCAATGCACGAGGTCAGCCTGGGCGGTCAGACGTTGTTGCTGGACGCCATGCCGATCACCGGCGCCGGCGCCCTGCTGACCCTGTATCAGCCAAACCGCATCGGCGAACGCCTGTCGGCGCTGCACCATGACCATGCCGAAGGGTTCGATGCGCTGCTGGGTGAGTCCCCGGCGATTCGCACGCTCAAGGCCCGCGCCCAACGCGTCGCCACGCTCGACGCGCCGTTGTTGATCCAGGGCGAAACCGGCACCGGCAAAGAGCTGGTCGCCCGCGCCTGCCACGCGATCAGTGCACGGCATGATTCGCCCTTTCTCGCCTTGAACTGCGCGGCACTGCCGGAAAGCCTCGCCGAAAGTGAACTGTTCGGCTACGCCGCCGGCGCCTTCACCGGCGCCCAGCGTGGCGGCAAACTCGGCCTGCTGGAACTGGCCGATCAGGGCACGGTGTTCCTCGACGAAGTCGGTGAGATGTCGCCCTACCTACAAGCCAAGTTACTGCGCTTTTTGAGCGACGGCTGCTTTCGCAGGGTTGGTGGTGATCGCGAGGTCAAGGTCAACGTTCGGGTGCTGAGTGCGACCCACCGCGACCTGGAAAAAATGGTCAGCGAAGGCCACTTTCGCGAAGACCTGTTCTACCGCCTCAATGTGCTCAACCTGCAAGTACCGCCGCTGCGCGAACGCGGCCACGACATCCTGTTGATGGCCAATCACTTCATGCAACAGGCCTGCGCGCAGATCCAGCGCCCGGTGTGCCGTTTGGCGCCGAGCACCTTTGCCGCCCTGCTCGGCAACCGCTGGCCGGGCAATGTTCGCCAGCTGCAAAACGTTATTTTCCGCGCGGCGGCGATTTGCGAAAACCCGCTGGTGGACATTGACGATCTGGACATCGCCAGAACGGCGGTGGAGCGGCAAAACGATGGTGAAGTGGGCAGCCTTGAAGAGGCCGTTGAAGGGTTTGAAAAACATCTGCTGGAGCAGCTCTATCGCAGCTATCCCTCCAGCCGCTTGCTCGCTGCGCGCCTGCAAACGTCGCACAGCGCCATCGCCATTCGTCTGCGCAAATATGGAATTCCCGCCAAGCCCTGATCCCTCAAACAACACAAATCCCCTGTAGGAGCTGGCTTGCCAGCGAAAGCGTCGTATCAGGCAATGTTTTAGCGACTGACACACCGCATTCGCCGGCAAGCCAGCTCCTACAGCTGATTTTTGTTGTGGCTGAAGTGAGTGTTTGCAAATCGCTACAGCGTATCGAATTCAAGACAGCCAACCACAACCCCGTGTTTTCCTGCCCAGCTGCCCTCCTTCCTTTTGCCTGTATTGAATTCAATACAGAAAGCAACCTTCGCCTCTCACAAAAACATATCAACTCATTGATTTAAAACAACTAACTCACATTGGCACCGCCCTTGCTATCACTCTCCCAACCACGCTCGCTGCCTCGCACGAGCCTGTAAACGTCATCCGCCACCAGCAGCGGATGGGTCTGAACAATGAGGAGCTGTTATGAGTGAATTGCGTTTTACCGTCGATCACGAATGGCTGAGGCTTGAGCAGGACGGCCTCGTCACCGTTGGCATCACACCGTATGCCCAGCAGGCGTTGGGCGATGTGGTGTTCGTGCAAGTGCCCGAGTTGGGGACGTTCGGCGCCGGTGATGAAGCGGCGGTGCTGGAGTCGGTGAAAGCGGCCAGCAACATTGGCATGCCGCTGGACGGTGAAGTGGTCGAGGTCAACGCGACGCTGGAAACGGCCCCCGAACTGGTCAACGAAGATCCCTTGGGTGAAGGCTGGTTCTTTCGCTTCAAACCGGCCGACGTCGAGGCCATTAACCACCTGCTGGATCAACACGCCTACGCGCGTTTGACCCAGGAATCGGCCGACGCTTGATGCCCCTCAACACCTTCCCGTCATCCACACAGGACACCACCATGTTCAGCAAACACGACCAGATCAAAGGCTACGACGACGAACTGCTGGCGGCGATGAACGCCGAAGACGCACGGCAAGAGCACCACATCGAACTGATCGCTTCGGAGAACTACACCAGCCAACGGGTGATGGAAGCGCAAGGCAGCGGCCTGACTAACAAGTACGCCGAAGGCTATCCGGGCAAGCGCTATTACGGCGGTTGCGAACACGTTGACGTGGTCGAGCAACTGGCGATTGATCGGGCCAAACAATTGTTCGGTGCCGATTACGCCAACGTGCAGCCGCACTCTGGCAGCCAGGCCAACGCCGCGGTGTTCCTTGCGCTCCTGCAAGCCGGCGACACCGTGCTGGGCATGAGCCTGGCCCATGGCGGGCACTTGACCCACGGCGCCAAAGTCAGTTTTTCCGGCAAGCTCTACAACGCCGTGCAATACGGCATCGACACCACCACTGGCCTGATTGATTACGACGAGGTCGAACGCCTGGCGGTCGAGCATCAGCCGAAGATGATCATTGCCGGGTTCTCCGCTTATTCGAAGACGTTGGACTTTCCACGTTTCCGTGCGATTGCCGACAAGGTAGGTGCTTACCTGTTCGTCGACATGGCCCACGTTGCAGGGTTGGTGGCGACCGGTCTGTACCCCAACCCGATTCCATTCGCCGACGTCGTCACCACGACCACCCACAAAACCTTGCGCGGTCCGCGTGGTGGCTTGATCCTGGCCAAGGCCAATCCGGAGCTGGAGAAAAAACTCAACGCGGCGGTATTCCCCGGTGGTCAGGGCGGCCCGTTGATGCATGTGATCGCCGCCAAAGCGGTGTGCTTCAAGGAGGCGCTGGAGCCAGGTTTCAAAACCTATCAGGCCCAGGTGATCCGCAATGCCCAGGCGATGGCCAAGGTGTTTATCGACCGTGGATTCGACGTTGTGTCCGGCGGCACCGACAACCACTTGTTCCTGGTCAGCCTGATTCGTCAGGGCCTGACCGGCAAAGACGCCGACGCCGCCCTCGGTCGAGCCGGGATCACGGTGAACAAGAACGCCGTACCCAATGACCCGCAATCGCCGTTCGTGACCTCGGGCCTGCGCATCGGCACGCCAGCGATCACCAGCCGTGGTTTCAAGGAAGCGCAGAGTATCGAGCTGGCAGGCTGGATCTGCGACCTGCTTGATCACCTCGGTGATGCCGATATTGAGGCGCAAATCGCCCAAAAAGCCGCTGCAATGTGCAGTGACTTCCCGGTCTACCGCGACTGATCAAGCACCACCAAACCCCTGTGGGAGCGAGCCTGCTCGCGATGGCGGAGTGTCAGTCGACATCAATGTTGAATGATTCACCGCCTTCGCGAGCAGGCTCGCTCCCACATTGGACTGTGTGTTGGACTCGTCTCTGCCTTCGAACAAAAGAAAACTCACATGAACCCAATTGTGGAATCAACCAGCACCACCCCGGCCAAAATGCAAGTCGGCGTCAAACTGCGCGGTGCTGAAAAGGTAGCGCGGATTCCGGTCAAGATCATTCCGACCGATGAGTTCCTACGCAAACCCGACTGGATCCGGGTGCGCATGCCGATCTCTCCCGAGGTCGACCGGATCAAGCAGCTACTGCGCAAACACAAGCTGCACAGTGTCTGTGAAGAAGCCTCGTGCCCGAACCTCGGTGAGTGTTTTTCCGGGGGCACGGCGACCTTCATGATCATGGGGGACATTTGCACCCGCCGTTGCCCGTTCTGCGATGTCGGCCACGGTCGGCCAAAACCGCTGGACGCCGATGAGCCGATGAACCTCGCGGTGGCCATCGCCGATCTGCGCTTGAAGTACGTGGTGATCACGTCCGTGGACCGCGACGATCTGCGTGACGGCGGCGCCCAACACTTTGTCGATTGCCTGCGGGAAATTCGCAAGCTGTCGCCGGGCGTGCAACTGGAAACCCTGGTTCCGGATTACCGGGGGCGCATGGACGTTGCGCTGGCGATCACCGCGACGGAACCACCGGATGTGTTCAACCACAATCTGGAGACCGTGCCACGCTTGTATAAAGCGGCACGGCCAGGTTCGGATTTTGAGTGGTCACTGGACCTGTTACAGAAGTTCAAGGTGTTAGTCCCGTCCGTACCGACCAAATCCGGACTGATGCTGGGCCTTGGCGAAACCGACGAAGAAGTGATCGAGGTCATGCAGCGGATGCGTGAGCACGACGTCGACATGCTCACGCTCGGCCAGTATCTGCAACCGTCGCGCAGCCACTTGCCGGTCCAGCGTTTCGTGCACCCGGATGTGTTTGCATGGTTTGCCGAGGAAGGCTTGCGCATGGGATTCAAGAACGTCGCGTCCGGCCCGCTGGTGCGCTCGTCTTACCATGCGGATCAACAAGTTCAGGGCGCGAAGTCCGTTGAACTCTGAGGCATGTCGCCTGGAGAGAAAGTGAGGGGCATAAAAAAACGCCAGACCGGTAAGGTGCTGGCGCTTTTTTATACAGAATATGGCAGGGGCGGCTGGATTTGAACCAACGCATGGCAGGATCAAAACCTGCTGCCTTACCGCTTGGCGACGCCCCTGTAGCAGTTGCTACGTGTGGGCGGAAATTTATCAACTTTTGCGCCTTCCGGGAAGCCCCTGATTAAAATATTTTTCTTCTAAAACAGCCACTTAACATTAATCGATTTCAGATACAACGGGCGCCGCTGCAGATTAAACCGATGGCTGATGACTGGTCACGCAGTGGATGCCGCCGCCACCGGCCGAGATTGCATCGATGTTGAGCTGCACCACCGCACGGTCCGGGTAGAGCTCGGACAACAGGTCGAAGGCCTTGGTATCGGCCGCTTTGTCGCCGAACTCAGGCGCAATGACCGCCCCATTGATCACGAAATAGTTGATGTAGCCGGCAGCAAAGTCCGGGTTGTTTTTGTTGAATTTGCTTTTGCGAAGGTTCAGCGGCGGCGACACGGTATGCACTTGCAGCTTGCGTCCATCGGCGTCCGTGGCGTTTTTCAGAATTTCCAGGTGGGCCAGCGTCACTTTGCGGTCATAGGACTGGGGGTCGTTGTCGAGGTTGGCGATCACCACGCCAGGCTTGACGAAACGCGCATAGAAATCGACATGGGCGTCGGTGATGTCTTTGCCTTTGATGCCCGGTAGCCAAATGATTTTGCGCAAGCCCAGGCGTTCCTTCAGCTCTTGCTCGACGTCTGCCTTGCTCCAGTCCGGGTTGCGATTGCTGTTGATCCAGCTGCTTTCGGTCATGATCCCGGTGCCGTGACCATCCACTTCGATACCACCGCCCTCGCCCACCAGTTCGCTGCGCAGGTAACTGGCGCCTGCGTTTTCGGCAACCAAGGCGGCCAGTTTCGCGTCCTTGGCGTGCTGCTGTTTGTTGCCCCAGCCGTTGAAGTTGAAGTCTACGGCGCCCAACCCGCCATCCCCGTCGATGACGAAGTTGGCGCCGATGTCACGCATCCAGATATCGTCGAGCTGGGTGGTGACGTAGGTGATGTTGGCCGTACCGCATAGCTCTTCGGCCAGGCTCCGTTCGTTGCTGCGGCAGAACACGGTGACCGGTTCATAGTGGGCGATGGTGCGCGCGATCAGGCCAACGGCCTCTTGCACATCGGCGGTGAAGTCCTCCCAGATCGCATCCTGTGCGCCGAAAGCGATGAAAGCCCGTTGATGTTTATCGCCTTCATCCGGCATGAACCATGGGCGCCGGGTGGCGGCGTGTACCCACCCCATGGACGCTGCGGCGCCCAGACCGGCGATCACGGAGACTTGTTTGATGAACTCGCGACGCGTCGACATGTGTGAATCCTTGAATAGCTGTTTGTTATTGCTGAAAAGGTGAAGGCCGGCACCGGGTGCCGGCCGAACGTCACTGAGCGGTGGCGGTCTTGAACTTGGTCCAGGTGCGCATCCGCGCGCGCATATCGGATTGCGGAATGTCCTTGCCCGGGATCAGCCGTGCATACGTGGCGTCGTCGAGGTAGATATCCGGGTTATTGCGCATGGCCACATCGACACTCGGCCGCGCCTTGGCGTTGGAGGTCGGGTAACCAGTGAAGTTGCTGATGGCCGCCATGTTCTGCGGCCGCATGACGAAGTTGATGAACGCATAGGCGTACTCCGGACGTTTGGCGTCGACCGGAATCGCCATGGTGTCCATCCACACCGTGGTGCCCTCACGGGGAACGCGGTACTGAAACGTGGTGTTCTTGCCGGCGGTGTCCGACGTCCGTTGCGCTTGCGTCATATCGCCGCTGTAGCCGAGGGACAGGCACAGGTTGCCGTTGACCAGATCAGTCACAGGTTGCGACTGGAACTTGCGAATGTACGGCCGCAGTTTCATCAGCAGGTCACTGGCAGCGGCGAGGTCCGCGGGCTTGGCGCTGCGTGGATCCTTACCCAGATAGTTGAGCACCACCGCCAGCACTTCGTCCGGCGAATCGATCATTGAGATCCCGCAATCGGCAAACCGCGCGGCCAGTTCCGGTTTGAACAGCATGTCCAGGCTGTTGACCGGCGCGTCCGGCATGCGCTGTTTGATCTGCTCGGCATTGTAGGTCAGGCCGATGGTGCCCCAGGTGTAGGGAACGGTGGCCTTGCTCGAATGCTCATAGTGCGAACGCAGCTTCTGCAAACCGGGTTCGACGTCATCCATCGCAGTGAGTTTTGACTGGTCCAGCGGTTGCAGGCTGCCGGCGCGCATCAAGCGCTCGGCGACCGTGTCACCGGGAAAGATCAAGTCGTAACCGCTGCCGCCGGCGAGCATCTTGGCTTCCAGGGTTTCGCTGCCGTCCATGACGTCGTAGATCACTTTGATCCCGGTTTCAGCGGTGAACTGGCTGAGCGTGTTCTCGGCAAAATAATCGGCCCAGTTGTACAGCCGCAGGGTTTTCTCCTCAGCGTGCAGCGACGGTATCGCGCAGCACAGGGTCAGGCCCAAGGCGCCGAGCAAGTGTTTGTTGGCAATGTGCATGTCAAACCCCTTGAGTGTTCCAGCGAGAATTGAGGTGACGGCCATCCTGGCTCAACAGCGCTCCGTACATATCCGGACGGCGATCGCGATAAATGCCCCAGCTCAAACGTTCTTCGCGCATGGCAGCGAGGTCCAGGGTGTGTACCAACACGCCGGTGCTGTCGCGGTCGGCTTCGGCCAGCAACTTGCCTTTGTGGTTACAGATAAAAGACGAACCGTAGAAGCTCATTTGCAGTTCGGGATCGGTAGTTGCCACCTCGCGGCCGATGCGGTTGGCAGCCACAACCGGCAGGATGTTGGCCGCCGCATGGCCGCGCATGGTCATTTGCCAGTGGTCCCGTGAGTCCAGCGCCGCGCAGCCAGGTTCAGAGCCGATGGCCGTGGGAAACAGCAAGACTTCAGCGCCCATCAACGCCAGGCAGCGGGCGGTTTCGGGGAACCACTGATCCCAGCAGATCCCCACGCCGATACGCCCGAACGCGGTGTCCCAAACCCGAAAACCGGTATCGCCGGGGCTGAAGTATTCCTTTTCCTGGTATCCGATGGCGTTGGGGATGTGCGTCTTGCGATACACGCCCAACAGACGCCCGTCTGCATCGGCCACGCTCAAGGAGTTGAAATACGCGTTTCCGGCCTTTTCGAACCAGCTCAGTGGCAACACAACGCCCAACTCCCTGGCCAGCGCGGCGAAGCGCTTGAGCACATGGCTGTCGCGAAACTCTTCAGCCAGCGCCAAATGCTTGTGGTTTTGCTCGATGCAAAAGTACGGCGTGGCAAACAGCTCTTGCAGCAGGATGACCTGGGCGCCCTCGGCCGCCGCGTCACGTACCAACTGTTCGGCCTGATCGAGGTTGTGTGGCAAGTCCCAGGTGCACGGCATTTGCGTGGTGGCAATCGTCAGAAGTGTCATGAGATCAACCCTCCACCGGCCACGCCGGTTGCTGCTGGGTAATGCAATGCACCCCGCCGCCGCCATGGGCCAGATGATTGATCCGCACTGGCACCACTTCACGTCCGGGGAACGCCTGGCGCAGCACTTGCGCCGCAACATCGTCGGCATCAATGCCGTAGGCCGGCATGATAATGGCGCCGTTGGCGATGTAGAAATTGGTGTAGGAGGCGCAGAACACTTCGGCGTCGGTGTCGACAGCATCGGTGGCTTCGTACAACTCGATCATCTCGAAGGTGCGCCCGTGGGCATCGGTGGCCAGCTCCATGGCACGACGGTTCTCGCGCACCACTTCGGCATACACCGAGCCTTGGTCGTGGGTGGCGTCGACCAACAACACTCCCGGACGCGCAAACGCACACACGCCATCGACGTGGCCGTCGGTCATGTCACCGGTCACATAGTCCGGATCACCCGGCAGCCAGATGGTCTTCTTCACGCCCAGCAAACGGGTGAAGATCTCTTCCATCTCCGATTTGCTCATGCCCGGGTTGCGATTGGAGTTGAGCAGCACCGACTCGGTGGTGATCAGCGTGCCCTCGCCGTCGACATGGATGGCGCCGCCTTCGTTGCTCAGCGGTGTGCCAAAACACTGCAAGCCCAGATGATTGAGTGCACGGCGCGCCAGGCTTTCGTCCAGATCATGCGCCGACTTGCCGCCCCACGCGTTGAAGCGCCAGCTCACACCGGCCAGGCCTTGTTGCGGATGGCAGACGAAACTTGGGCCGGAGTCGCGGCACCAACTGTCGTTCACCGCTAACGGGATCAGCTCGATGTTGGGGCCGCACAAGGCTTTGGCACTGGCGACAGCAGACGGATCGACGACCATTTTTACCGGTTCGAAACGGGCAATGGCGTTGGCCACACGCGCGAAATCCTCTTGCACCAGCGACAGTGTGACGCCCCAACCCGCCTCCCAGAGCGCCTGGTTGTGCGGCCAAACCATCCAGGTCGCGGCGTGCCGAACCCACTCGGCCGGCATCCACCATCCACTGTTTTGAATTTCGTTCTGCTGCTTGACCTGCTGCATGGTAAAAAGCTCTTTTAGTTAAGCCATTGTGTTCAATGAAAACTGCCTTGGCGGTCTTGGCATGCATGCTACGGCGGCCAAAACGGGCGAACAAACGATGGATTTTGCGCAAAAGTGATTAGGAGTACTTATCAATGCTCAAACACTGGCCCCCACTTGGCACCCTTCGCGGCTTCGAAGCCGCCGCCCGTTTGGGCAGTTTTCACAAGGCAGCCGACGAGTTGCATCTCACCCAGTCAGCCATCAGCCAGCAGATCCGCAGCCTTGAGGCGTACCTTGAACAACCCCTGTTCTTTCGCAGCGGCCGCAGCGTCAGTCTGACCGACGCCGGCCACGACCTGCTCAGCACTACCCAAGCGCTGCTGCAACAACTGGCCGTCGGCATACGCCGTCTCGGGCAATACCAGAAACCCAATCAACTGGTGCTCAACACCACACCGGCGTTCGCCCGTCACTGGCTGTTGCCACGCCTGGGGGATTTTCGCCGCCAACATCCAGAGGTGGATCTGTGGATTTACAGCACCGATGAAGTCCCGGACATGACCACCCAGACGATCGACATTGCGGTGCGCGACGACATCAGTTCACAGGCTGAATGCAGCTTCAAAGTGCTGCACGCCGACCGCCTCTTTCCGGCGGGTCACCCAAGTCAGTTGGCGCTGCCGAGCGAACAGCGCACCACCCTGCACGGCGAGCGGGAAATGGACTGGAGTCATTGGGCGGTAGAAGCCGGTATCGACGTTGGCCAGAAAGATCAGGGGCTGAACTTCTCCGATCCCGGCCTGCTGATGGACGCTGCCTGCGCGGGGCTCGGAATTGCGCTGGCCAGCCAGTTACTGAGTCGGCAGGCGTGCACCAACGGGTTGTTGCAACCCTTGGTGGAACACACCATTCGCGGACCGAACTGGGCGTTACTGACCCATCGTGACAGCGAGAACAATGCGCGGAGTTTTAGTGAGTGGTTGGTGAGTCATCTAGAGGCGGCGAGCTCGATGATGTAACCATTTAATGTCTGTATGCAGACCTGAGTGAGAGGATTGCCGGGGCTCTGTTTCAGTGAACAAAGTCTGCCATGCCTTCCTGAGCTATCAATCTGACCTACTCTCTCTATGCTGATCGGGACACTCAAAAAGGCGATTTGATCCGCAGTCGAACGTAAGCCGACGGTCATCGCATTCTTTAAGGAGAAAGACACATGAAACGAGCACGCATGCTGTTCGTGGGTGCGCTGTACAGTGTCATGTCAGTAGTACTACTGGCCGGCTGTGCGGGAAAGGCTGGCCGGGTGGACAGTCGACTCCCTCTTTGGTGACAAAGCCTTTTACAACGGTAATTGGTTAATTCGCGCCGCCGCTGCAAAGGCTGGCATTTACGGAAATGATGCTGGCGAAGCCATGTATCCTCTCGCTCACAACGATGCGAAAGGTAATTGACTCGACGGCAGTCAACACAATTACACACTCACCTTTGCAGCCGGAGAGCCCTGGCCGGCAAATGCTTTCTGGTCAGTCTTCCAGCGGATTCCGGCACCTGGTCACCACCAGCCATTGTGCAGGTGCAGTAAATAGCTGACTTCAGCCGTGCGGTTGCGCTGCCATAACCGGAGATTTGAATTGAGCCCTTTTGTCATCGCACTAATTGCTTTTGCATGTGTATTCGGCAGCGCATTGCTGGGTCTTTACATACAGAAGTTGTTGCCGGAACACCACCTGAGCGATGAATCCATTGCCGTTGTAAAACTGGCGACCGGACTGATTGCGACAATGGCTGCCATGGTGCTTGGGCTGTTGATCTCGTCCGCGAAAGTTACGTACGAAACGACCAGCACCGAGCTCACTGTCAATGCGGCCAAGGTGTTTCAGTTTGACCGGGTGTTGGCGAGGTATGGACCCGAAACCCAAGACATCCGTGCGGTGCTCAAGCGCAACTACGCTTCCGTGATCGAGCTTGTTACATCACACGACAGCGCAACGATCTCGCAACTCGACAGCCCAGAGGCCATTAGCCGTTCGGACGCTCTCAGGCAACAGATTGATGATTTGAAGCCTGGCAATGATTCGCAGCGAGCGCTCAAGGCTCGTGCGCAACAAATTGCCGATGAAGTGCTAGCTGCACGGTGGTTAACACTGCTACAAGCACATGGTTCGATACCCGTTTTGTTTTTGATCATTCTCATAGCATGGCTATCCGTTATCTTCGGCGCGTTCGGCTTGTTCGCCCCCAACAACGGGACGGTCATTGCCGCGTTTTTAACGTGTGCGCTTTCGGCCTCTGCGGCAATCCTGCTTATTCAAGAGATGAACAGACCGCTCGATGGGTTGATCGGGGTATCAGTCGAACCGATGCGCGACACACTCTCTCGTCTCGGACAGTAACCCAAAAAACGTGCTCCCGAATTTTGTGCACCTTGCGCACGACAGGTCTCCACGTGCGCAAGGTTGCTTCACCGTATAGCAGGTGATGGATTACTGATTGGTGCCTGGTATTAGTTCAAACGCGGGGGTAAATGGGGTGATGGCGGCCATCAATTGCGCGAAGGGTTTATGGTCGCCTTCGAATGTAGCTTTGCCAGCCTGGACGAGTTGATCGAAGCCGGTTTTCCTCGCCATTACGCCTTCAAGATCAGAGCGGTTAACGGTGATCGTGAGGTCGGCATTTTTCGCTTGCTGCCCTTTGATATTGGTCAGCGTCGAATTGCTCAACTCAACCACAAACTGCTCACCATTGTCCGGAGTCTTAAGGTTCAAGACGAAGTGTTGGTCAGCGACTTTGCTGCCGTCCAGAGCGATGCCGAGGTATTCCAGCCACAACTCGGTGCTCATGGCGCGGATCATGTCAGGTCCGGTGGTTTTTGGCGGCACCCCCTTAGGCATGCCATGGCGCAATTCATACGCCGCAGCGAGGAAGCTGTTGCGCACCCCGGCACTTTCCTTCTGATAGCCGACTTGCTCATAAACATCCGCCAGCAGGTCTTTGGCCTTGCTGTTTTGGGGTTCGGCGTACACCAGTTTATTGAGGATCTCATAGGCTTCGCGGTACTTGCCCTGATCGAACAGGGATTTCCCCTTGGTCATGATCTTGTCGGCGCCACCCATCATTTCTACATACAGCGGTGCCGAATCTTTCGGAGACAGCGGCATCAGCGTCGCAGGGTTGGCATCCCAGTAACCCAGGTAGCGGTTGATCACGGCACGGCTGTTGTGCTCTTCCGAGCCATGGTAGCTATGAGTCGCCCAATTGTTTTTCAGGCTTTCGGGCAATTTGTAGACGTTTTGAATCTCGTTGATGGTGACGCCCTGATTGGCGGCGTGCAGTACGGCATTGTTCAGGTTGGCATAGGCATCGCGTTGCGCGCGCATGACGTCCTGAATTCGCTCATTGCCCCAACGTGGCCAACTGTGGGATGCGAACATGACATCGGCCTGTTCTCCGTAACGATACAAAGCGTTGTTGATGTTCTTCGACCAAACCAGTGGATCACGGACCAAGGCACCACGCAGGGTGTAAATGTTATGGATCGTGCCGATGATGTTTTCGGCGGCCCAGAAAGCCTTGAATTGCGGAAACCAGGTATTCATCTCCGCAGGCGCTTCGGTGCCGGGAGTGCTTTGAAACTCCATTTCCACACCGTCGATGGTCAAGGTCTCGAAGTCTTTCGCGATATAGCGATTGGGCTCAATCAGCCCCATGTTGCCAATGGAGGCATTTTTTCCGATGGCCATGTCGACATGGCCATAGGGGCTGTGCGGCAACATCAGACCATATTGGAAGAACGCGCGCCGAGTCATGGCATTGCCGGCGTAGACGTTTTCAGCCACGGCATGTTCCATGAACCCTTGCGGTGCGATCAGCGGGACTTTGCCGCTACGCACGTCTGCTTCATCGACCACGCCGCGGATACCACCGAAATGGTCGGCGTGGGAATGAGAAATCACCACCGCTACGACCGGCCGCTTGCCGAGTTTTTCATTGATGAAGTCCAGGGCCGCCTTGGCGGTTTCCTTCGACAACAGGGTATCGAACACAATCCAGCCCGTATCACCCTTGATGAAGGTGATGTTGGCCAAGTCAAACCCGCGCACTTGGTAAATCTTCTCCGGAACCACCTCATACAGACCGAAGGCCATGTTGAGCACCGCCTGGCGTTGCAGGGACGGATTGATGCTGTCGTAGTCCTTACCTTCCAGCAAGAAGTTATAACTGCCCATGTTCCAGGCGACGTTCCCGGCTTCAGCCATGATCTTGTTGTAGGTCGGTGCAGCGATGAAGCCTTTTTTCGCTTCTTCCAAGTCGCGCTTGTCCGCGAAAGGGAGTGCCTTGCGCACACCCTTCTGCAGTTCGATCGTGTAGGTCGAAGGTGCTTTGCCTTTGCTATCGAAGTGCACATTTTGTGCTGAGGTCGGATCTGAACTTACGCCGTTTGCATCGGCCGCAAAAACGGCAGGGCTGACGCCACTGCCAAGCGTGATTGCCAGTGCCAGATGGAAGGTCTTGTTGTACATGGAAGGGTTCCTGCGCCAAAGGGGTGCCAAGAGCGTCAATGCGGTGAATTGCGCCCGATTTTATTTATTGGTTACGCGTCAACTTGACCCGTCCGGCCATGAATAGCATATTCATTTGATTACGAAAAATTCCGTTTTAGCGCTTTTCGATAACATAAAGGTTATGACATGACACCACGCCGCCTACGTCAGTTTTTGGCATTGATTGAACACGCGCACTTTGGTCGGGCAGCAAAAGCGCTGGGGGTTTCCCAGCCGGCATTGAGCAAAAGCATCCAGTTATTGGAGAGCGAACTCGGGGTCACGCTGTTCGACCGACGCACAGAAGGCGTCGTGCTGACTGCGTTTGGACAGCTGCTTCGTGAGAAAAGCCAGCGCTTGTTGATGGCCGAGGAAGACCTGCGACGTGACATCGCCTTGCTGGCGGGAGGCGATATTGGCGCACTGAAGGTCGCTTTGGGTCCCTATCCAAGCATCGCCAGCGGTTACGCCAGCATCGCGCGATTACACGCCCGGCATCCGCACATCAAGGTCACTGCACATGTCGCCGGATGGCGTGAGGTTGCTCACCAGGTCGCCACAGGGGTAGTAGACCTGGGGATCGCCGAAATCAGCACGCTAGCCGGCAGGGAGGAATTTACCTGTGAGCTGGTGGGTGAGCATGAAGGACGCCTGTTTTGCCGCCCCGGCCATCCGCTGCTGTCGAAACGTCGCTCACTGACGTTGGCGCAAACACTCGATTATCCGTGGGTGGCCTCGCGCCTTCCTCTGCGGCTGGCCCGCCATTTGCTCCCGGCAACATTGGGTTGTGCTGGCGCTTATGATGCGGTGACGGGTGATTTTGTACCGGCGATCGAAATAGACGTACCGATGCAAATCGTCAAGTTCGTCGAGACCAGTAATGCGCTGGCCTTGGGGAATTTATCGACCTTTGAGCAGGAAATCATGGCGGGTGAAATCGTACCGTTACCCATCCATGACCTCGCACTGCGTACCCGTTATGGCTTCATCTACCTCAAAGAGCGCTCACTGCCACCCGCGGTAGAGCTTTATATGAAGGAAGTGAGGGCTGTGGAAGTAGAAATTGGTCAGCGTGAAAGCCTTCTCGCCAAGATGAGGATGGAGTGACTTAAGCAGTACACCTGGCAAAGACCTTCACCGATAGCCGCTATAGCTTGCGGCCCCACCTTCGCGCATCAACTCCTGATAATTACAAAATTACTATTTTAATAGCCTGTTGCGTAATATTACCGATTACGATAATTTTTCACCTAAAGGGTAATGACTTGGGAAAACAATGAAACCTTGCGCAAAAAGCCTGGTGCTCGAACTGCTGGTCGCTAAAAACGGCGTTCCCTTGCAAGTCAAGGAAGCGATCGTCGCGTGTGAGCTATTCGGAATCAGTGAAAACAACGTCAGGGTCACGCTGGCGCGCCTCACGACCGAAGCATTACTAGAAGGTGCGGGGCGCGGTAGTTATCAGTTGGGACCGCAAGCCAAGGACATTTCGGCGCAGCTGTTTGGGTGGCGTAGCGTGGAGCAGCATCTGCGGCCGTGGGACGGTAGTTATCTGATGGTTGCGTGCAATGCCTTGGGGCGCAGTGACCGCAACATCTTGCGCCAGCGTGAACGTGCGCTGCACATGCTTGGCTTCGCGGAACTGGACAAGGATCTGTACGTGCGTCCGAACAATGTCGAGCCTGATGTCGAATCTTTGCGACAACGCTTGATCGAGCTCGGCCTGGAGCCGGCGGCATTGGTTTTCCAGGCCACGGGCTTCGAAGAGACGCAAGCGCAGCGAATACAAAGTCTGTGGAACGGCGAGTTGCTTAACGACAGCTATCGCCGTTATTGCGAGCAACTGGAGAGCTGGGCCCTGCGCGCCGAGCAACTGAAGCTGGATGCGGCCGCACGCGAATCTTTCATCCTCGGCCGCGAAGCCATCCGCCAGATCGTCTTCGACCCCCTGCTGCCGCACCCCTTGGCCGATGTGGCGCTGCGCACCGAATTCCTTGCCTGCACCCAACGTTTCGTGGACCACGGTCACCAGATCTGGCGCACCTTTTTGCAACAGCCCTCAAGCCCCAACTGACTCATCACCCAGGCCGACTACAGGCCTTTGATGTAGAGGATAGACATGCATAACAAGACTAAAATCAGCGATATTCTCAGCCGCGACGAAATCAAATCCTTTAGCGAACGCTCAGATTGGTGGGGCGCCTGGGCGGTGGGTTCTACTTGGGGGGTGCTGGCCTTGACCTTTTTGGGTCTGGCCTGGGCCCGCGATTTTTTGCCCTGGTGGGGATTCAGCCTCGCACTGATCCTGGGTGTGGGTATTATTGCCGGACGCCAGTTGTGCTTTGGGATTTTGCAGCACGATGCCGCGCACGGCACTTTGTTCAAGACCAAATGGTGCAATGACGTACTGGTTGATTGGTTGTGCGCTCGGCCGATCTGGAATGAGCTGCGCAAGTACCGTCCGTATCATCTGACCCATCACGCCAAAACTTCTTCTGTCGACGATCCCGATCTCTGTCTGGTGGCAGGATTGCCTACGACTCGCCGCTCATTGATGCGCAAGTGCCTGCGTGATCTTTCTGGCGTCACCGGCCTCAAGTTCCTGATGGGACGCTTGCTGATGGATGCCGGTGTGCTGCAGTGGTCGTTGACCAGCGATATCCGCCGCCTGCCCCAGGAGGGTCGTCGCTGGTGGGACTATCCACGGACCTTCTTCAAAAACGCCAGCGGTATGCTGCTCACCAACGCCCTGCTCTTTGCTGTGTTCTGGATCAGTGGAAATGCCTGGCTATACAGCGTTTGGGTACTGGCCTACATCACACCGTTCCCGCTGTTCATCCGCATTCGTTCCATGGCGGAACATGCCTGTCTGGAATCAAGCCCGGACGTACTTCGCAATACCCGTACCACACACGCCGGCTTGATCGCCCGCGCTTGCGTGGCGCCTATTCGGGTCAACTTTCACATTGAGCATCATCTGATGGCCTCGGTACCGTATTTTCGCCTGCCGAAATTGCATGCACTTTTGCGACAGCGCGGCATCGTACCGGAACCACCCACCTACCTACAGGTGCTCAAGCGCGTGAGCCTGCGGGTTAACAATGTTTGACTGATAAACCGGGGGGTCCAGGGATTTTTGGGGGTGGTTATAAAAGTAGAGGCTCAAGAATGCGACACCGTATTAATGAGCTATACCCAATAGGCCCCCATGCACTTCTTCCATTACTGGAGATTGGCAATGAAATTCTACACTCCTCTGGCAGCGCTATTGGTCACCGCAAGTCTCTTCGGCTGCACCAGCTCATCAAACCACTCGATGAACCTTCCTTTGGCAGCGACCCACGGGAATCCAGGGAAGATTGCCACTACCACGTTGACCAGCGTGGGCGATCAAACCAACTTTGACTTCTACATCACAGGTGTTCCAACCGGAACCATCATGCCCCCGCGCATCTTCACGTTCATCAACAAAGGCAGCTGCCAGCAACCCGGCGCAGTCGCCTACGCGTTGAACGACAAGGTCAATACTGAACCCAATGCGGGGACCGGTGGGTGGACCTTTTACAGAAGCGCGCCGATAAAAATGCAAGACCTGCTTGCCGGCAATTACTCCGTTCTTCTGCGTACCTCACCCGAGGATGGCAACGTCGATATTTTCTGCGGCAATGTCGCGCAAGCGACTAAATGATTTGCCCTGGACGATGCTGCGACCTCATCAGAGGTCGCCATTTCCAAACAACTGACGACGCCTGGCTCCCGGCGACATGGCAAACCAGCGCCGGCAAGCGCGATTGAACACGCTCTGTTCGCTATACCCGAGAAGACCGGCAACCTGGGACATCGGCATGTGCCTTTCCGCCAGATAGTGGTCGGCACGGTCGCGGCGAAGGGCCTCAACCACTTCATCGAAACTTCGCCCTTCCTCGGCCAACCTTCGTTGCAACATGCGCACGTGCATGCCGAGCTGCTCGGCAATCAACGGCAAACGGCAACGCTGTATCGGCATCATGCGCAGGACCAGGCGTTCGACTTGATTGACGATACTCGATGTCGCTTGCAAGTCGAACTGGTTGAAATACGCCTCCAGTGCGTGATGCAGGTAGGGAGCATGTTGCTCAAGTTGCTGACTCAGTTGTTCGTCGCGCAGAACCATCGCGTTGCAGGATTGGCCCGTGTACACCGTTGTTTTGAAATAGCGCCGGTAAGCCTGCGCAGTTGAAAGAGGACTGGAAAACAGAATGGACTGGGCAACGAAGTTGTCGCCATACAGCAACTTCATACCGTTATGCGCCACCCCCATCGCCAGCTCCACCATTTGCCGTCGCGGGCTCGGTCCGGACAGCCGGATGTCGATCACCAGACGCGGAGCCCGGGCCTCACTCAGGTCGAGATCAAGCTGGATGCCGGGGCTGTGGTAACCGATAAAACGGATGACTTGCGCTAGCGCCTCTCCCGCCGTTGCACACGTTCGAGCGATCACTGCAATCGGTCCGAGTACATGCAAGTCCTGGTACTCAGCCATGCGCAGACCAAAATCGGGGCACTCCAGCTCTTGCGCAGCAAACTCCAACAGCCCCACCAACGAACGCAACGGCACGCGCGCGTCCTCGTCCATCAGCAGATCCGGATTGATGCGAAAGCGTTCAAGTATCACGTCAGCTTGCCCGCCTAGCTGGCTCGTCACTTCACGAAACCCGGTAAATGATGTTGTTCTGATCAAAGAAGTCATGTCATCAAAGATCAAATAAATGTCATGAAAGATCAATAGTTTTCTGTATGTTTCAGCCAACAATCCATCCCAGGTATCCACTGTTGCTTCCTTGCGAAGCAGCCCCTGTTCGCTCATCGGGATCATGCTGTGATGGAATTCGACTACGTAATCATCGGCGCCGGCTCAGCCGGCTGCGTCCTGGCTAATCGCCTGAGTTCAAATCCCAATATCACAGTCTGTTTGTTGGAGGCCGGTCCGGAAGACCGGTCGCCACTGATCCATGCACCCGTGGGCGTCGCGGCGATCCTGCCGAGCCGACATGTCAATTGGGCGTTCCAGACAGTACCGCAACCTGGCCTGAACGGACGTCGCGGCTATCAGCCACGAGGCAAGGTATTGGGTGGCAGCAGTTCAATCAACGGCATGGTTTATATCCGTGGTCATCACAGTGACTTTGACGACTGGCAGGCCCTGGGTAATCCGGGATGGTCGTTCGCCGACGTACTGCCGTATTTTCGCAAGAGTGAAATGAACCACCGCGGAGCCTGCAACTATCACGGCGCGGATGGCGAACTCTATGTCGGCAAGAACCCGATACATCCGGCCACCCAAGCCTTTATCGAGGCGGCACAGATGGCCGGACACCGCCATAACCCCGACTTCAATGGCATCGACCAGGAAGGCGTCGGTCAGTATGACGTGACTATCCGCGACGGTCGGCGCTGGAGCACCGCCACCGCGTTCCTCAAACCGATTCGACATACCCGCAAAAATCTCACCGTGCTGACTTCAGTCGCCGCCGAGCGCATCGTGCTGGAAGGCAAGAAGGCCGTCGGCGTGGAGCTGCGCATCAGGGGCAACCGCCAGACCATCAAGGCCCGCCAGGAGGTACTGCTCAGTGCCGGATGCTTTGGTAGCCCGCACTTGTTGATGCTCTCGGGGATTGGCCCGCAAGCGGAACTCAAGCCACAGGGCATACAGGTGCAGCACGAACTTCCCGGTGTCGGGCAGAACCTGCGAGACCATCCGGATGTCGTGCTCAGCTACAAGAGCCACGACACATCCTTGATGGGGGTCTCCCTGCGCGGCAGCGCGAAGATGGGTAAGGCGTTGATCGACTATGTCCGGCACCGACGTGGCCCTTTCGTCAGCAACTTCGCCGAAGGTGGCGCTTTCCTGAAAACCGACGCCAGCCTTGCTCGCCCGGATATCCAGTTGCATTCGGTGATCGCGATGATTGACGACCACAACCGCAAATTGCACTGGGGCCATGGTTTCAGTTGCCACGTCTGCGTGCTGCGCCCCAAGAGCGTCGGCAGCGTCGGCCTGCAATCGAATGACCCGAGCGCCCCACCGCGCATTGACCCCAACATTCTGGGGCATGACGACGATGTGGAGACCCTGCTCACCGGATACCGAATGACCCGGGAAATTATCTGGCAAGCCCCGATGGCACGCTACGGTCTGAAGGATATGCACAGCGAAGGGATATACGGTGACGAACAGCTGATCGAGCTTTTGCGCCAGCGCACCGACACCATTTATCACCCGGTCGGCACCTGCAAAATGGGCGTAGACGAACATGCCGTGGTGGACAGCCAATTGCGTGTGCATGGGATCGAGGGGCTTCGCGTGGTGGATGCCTCGATCATGCCGACGCTGATTGGCGGTAACACCAACGCCGCTTCAATCATGATCGCCGAACGTGCCGCCGACTGGTTGTCCGCAAGTCAGCGATCCTGACCGTCAGTTCGTCAGTGGAGCCGCCTTTCTCGTACAGTGCGAGCGGCGGCTTTGGGTTGAATCAAAAATGGCGCTAAACATCACTGCATTCAGCGCCACGCCCCCTACGCCCGAGAGGCTTTTTTCAGACTGGGCAGCACGCCCCCCTCGCCCACCGCCGAATGAGCAAAAATGCGATTGGCCTCATCAACCGTGGCAGACTTTTCCTCCTCGACGTCACCATTGAGCGCCTTGTTCATTTTGACCGTGTCCAGCGCCCCCACCCATTTGGCGATGGCCATGGTGCCGACACCATTGCCGATGGTATTGGTGATTGCCCGCGCTTCCGACATGAACCGGTCGACACCCAGCAGCAACACCATGCCCGCCACCTGACGCAGATCGATGAGGTCGAGCAGTTGATCCATAGCAGTCGGGCTACGCCTAAAGGCCTGATTCGGGTCAACGCGTCGCTGGGGTTCGGTCGCCGTTACATCGGCCCTGCCCTGGGTGCGTTCTTCGCGCAGTACCCAGAGGTGGAAGTGCAGCTGGAAATCAGTGATCACCCGCTTGATCTGACGACACATGGGTTTGACCTGGGCATTCGATTCGGCACGCTGCCGGACGCCGCTTTCCATGCACGCAAGATCGCGTCCAATCGTCGTCTGTTATGCGCATCGCCCCTGTACCTGGAAAAGCATGGTGTGCCGCAACGCCTGACCGACTTACAGCAACACAACTGCATCTTTCTACGGCAGAACGAAACGCCCTACGGCGTGTGGAGCTTCACCAACGGTGGGCGCACACAAAACATCAAAGTCCGTGGAGCATTGAGTTGCAATGACGGTGAAGTGGCCCTGAACTGGGCGCTGGAAGGCCGCCCTTTCCGATGCATGCATCAGCGCCCTCGAAACGACGGATGCCAGATCGACAATGCACCAAGAGCGCGGCACAGAGATCTGGATTAATATTTAAGCTGATACTCTTCAAGAATTTACAAGCTGAGCAGAAAACATGAATCGTCGTAAAAAAATACAACAGTTATTAAAGGCTCACGCCAAAAAGGCCAGTGCCAAATTGGCACCGGCAAGCAAGTCTAAATACATTAGTAAAGCTGACCGATTGAAGCTGGCTGCTGAATCCAGTGACGACTCAATCATTTCCTCTGAGAGCTGATCTATGTAACTCAAACACCACCGAAATTTACAATTCTGGTCGGGCCAGGCATTCCGATGGCACGTAACGCGAGGACGTGGCCTGACAGTTCATTCAAGCCGAAGCCACTACTTGGCGATCCGCCCCCCCCTTTCACAACCTAACCTACCCAAGTGGTGCTCCCGTTGCGGAACGTCAGCGTTGGGTTGTGGATTTCATACTTGGATGATCGCCCAGAGGCAGCTTGTGCCCGAGGGATCGGCCATCGCCAAGGCGTTGGATTACAGCCTCAAACGCTGGATAGCGCTGACACGCTATCTCGACGACGGTGCTGTGCCTATCGATAACAACTGGTGCGAGAATCAAATCCGGCCGTGGGCTCTTGGGCACTCGAACTGGCTGTTCGCGGGCTCGTTACGCAGCGGCAAACGTGCGGCGGCGATCATGAGTTTGATCCAGTCGACGCGGCTCAATGGGCATGATCCGTATGATTACCTAAAGGATGTTCTCATGCGCTTGCCGACGCAGCGGGCGAGTGAGATCGCCGAGCTTCTGCCGTATAAGTGGAATCGTATCGAGGCGACTATTTTCCACGCGCCTAATTTTTAGGAGAGAACCATCAAGGCTTTATCAATTGTAGGGCCCAGTGGCGGTCGAGTCGCTTCTGGCGAGAAAACCCTCGAAGTTCGTCGTTGGCATCCGGACTTAGATCCTTCCGAGGATCTCCTGATCGTCGAAAACGGGCGATTTCTCCATACCGATGGTGACGAAGACGATGACGGTATTGCCGTCGCAATTGTGCGCGTGAAAGCTGTGCGCCCATTCGTCCTCGCTGATATGCAAGCGGCCTGTGCAAGTTACTTTGAGGATGGCTGGCTCGCATGGGAGTTGTATGACTTAAGGCCAGTCACACACCCTGTGACCATCCGCGCGGCACGGGGTATCTACGAGGTAGATTTCCTGCTCCCAGGCAGACGCTGATCAGTAAGCAAGACATGTTGGGCAGACGCTTACCCTTCAATCACGCAGCGGTTTTTTCGAAACCTGGACTTTTCGCGACGTCTTTACGCAAGGTGCTTCCCCAACACTCGACAGAAATTGACTGGTCTGGCGGTTGGATCGCAGACAGACGACGCGACATGTTGACGGGGCCGTTGCCGCAAGCTGCTTCATCTTGGCACGCGCCGATTTACGGGTAGTCCACATGAAGTTGAAAAGTTCTAGGAGGTTCCCTAGCTGCTCTGGGCAATCCTCTGGAAGGTCGGGGCGAGGGCCGCCTCGTTGGATCAAAGTTCTGAGAAGCACACGCCAAAACCGAAGCATCGACGACCGATCAATCCATATTAAGAGATCGGCTCTGGCAATTCGGTTGTCCCAGGTGGCCGAATGGCCGCCTTCAAAAATCCACTGATCGCGAGCCTCGACCTCGCGACAAAGACGAGTCTTCTCATCTGCGTTTCGCTCGAGCCACCCCGGTTGCCAATGGATCCTATCGATATGGATGACCGGCAGACCGGTGCGCTTACCCATCTCCCGAGCCAGCGTACTTTTTCCTGAACCCGGCTGGCCAACAATCATGACTCGCTGCATAGGAGCCCCTGCTTATTGAACATCCTGATCATACTGGGCAGTGTAATCGTCATCCAGCCTCCTTCATCAAGTAGAAACCATCGCCCTAGCGGCCAGGATCGGGCACGTGGATTTGCCAGACGCTCACGTTGAACGCACTCTTAGACTTCAGCGAGGGTAATCCTAAGAAAGCTTAAAGCATCCTTGAAAATCTGATGCCATCTTTCAGACGCCTCACTTATTAGAGGATGCCAAAAAAATCTGAATTCATGCCCTCCATCATCTTCTGCAAAATGTACCCAAGTATCGGGGAGTTCTTGGGCCACATGACACTCATGAAATGCCCAGATGTGCCCCGTTATAATAGAACGCCACTCTCCCAAATCTCGCCCTAGCGTGGCTTGAATGCCGGCCTCTTCTAGCAGCTCTCGTACAGCTGCCAGGTCGGTTGACTCACCTAGTTCCACACTGCCTTTGACCAGTTGTAGGCCTGCCAATGGGTGCTCAAACGCCAAAATCTCCAGCGTTTCACGGTCTCGCAGTACCACTGGGCAAGCTTTATCCGCTGCCATGCAGTTACACCTGTTCCTTTTCAGTTGATCCCTAGATGGGGCGGGAAATTTATGGGAAGCAAGTTACCACCGAAACCGGATGACGCGAAAATCTGGTCAAGGTGTGTTGAGCGTTCGCTACGAAGCCGGGCGAGTGAAATTGAAGAACTGTTGCCGCATCGCCGGTAACCGGCTTAGTTACGCAAGACGGGATGCTCGGACGCTTACGAACTTTTCCCTATTTATCGGTCTATGTGGATAGGCACATCCGCTGGGTAAGCGCGAACCCGCAGGCTTCCCGCAGCCAGATGGCCCCACGTCCAATTGTCAATCAGAGGTTGTCTTCGCTCATGAAATTCCATGACCTACGGATGGTGCTCTTCGGCCTGTTCGCGTTCGCGGCAGTAGGCTCGGCATCAGCAACACAGATGAAGACCTCAACCCCTGTTTTCGCAACTGAAGTCACAGCCGTTCAGGCGCCTGTCCAGGCCGCCGGCAACCCTTGGCCGACCTTGGCTAATATGGCCGGCAAGCAGCCAGGGCCGTTGCTTGCCCATGACGACCGATACTGGCACGACGGCCGTTGGCACGACCGTAGAGACGATTGGCGCCGAGACGACTGGCGTAGAGATCAGTGGCGTAGAGAGCAAGCCCGCCAAGAAGCTGAACGCCATCGTTATTGGGAGCGCCACCAGGATCGAGCCATGCGGCACCGCTATGAGGACGATCACCGCTACTATCGTCGCTAGTGCGAAGCCACGGGATCAATCCGCCTGCAATACGGGCGATACTCCGCCAACCTGCAAAACCAGGACTCAAACCGGCCCGAAATAGCAGTGCTCGCCCACCAGGTTGTAGAAATCAGTCTGAATACGTCGACGAGGTAGAATCGGATGTTTGTTCAGCGCTTCCCACGTGAAATCTGATCGTTCGCAATGGGTTGTTTTCTGCCACTCGTGACAGGCAGAAAATGGCCAAGAGCAGTCGCTCAGATGCCACAATCCCAGCGGTGCACGTTATGGATAGCTACCCCGGTACCGAGTTTTTTGGCGCACCGACACTGCCCGCCCTACCGGCGACTGCAAGTGCCACGCAACAAGCCAATAACGAGAATGCGGCGAATGCACCCATCACGTGTAGATAAGGCAGCACGTGATTCCAGGCTCGAGCCACCCCCAGGAAAGCAGCGAATAACCAACCGCTCATGGAAAGCGCTCCCAACAAGGCGAGCCGCGCGCGGCCTGCACTGCGCAGTGCGACGAATGGAGCCTTTTGCAAAAGCGGGAAGCCGATTCGATGCAGTAATGCACCGTTCAGGCTAAGCAGCGCGACGACAGTCACCTTGGCCCAGAGTTTCTGATTGAGCAGATACGCGTCGCCTTCATTGAGATAACCCTGAAGCACCAGCAACAGTCCGCTTGCCCAAAGGGCCAGCAGTGCGAGGCTGACGATCTTCTGAGTTTCATCAAGGTACTCAAGCCTCGCCTGGTCCAGTATTTCCTTGCGCCAACTCCAAAGTTTGTGATCCGCCTGTAACACCCTCCCCAGGGCAATACACGTAGCGAGCAGATGACCGTATACGAGAAGCATTTTGAGCATTGCCTTGACCTTATTATTGTTTGGGCGTTGCGCTCCCTGCTTCGCTGATTGAAAACGAATGATACAAATTGGCAATTGCATTTACAAGATAACCGTTCATTAACATGTGCCGGCAGCTATGTGTCGCTTGCAGCCGGCCACGAAAGCCTGAATTAGCAGCCTTTACGGTGAGTGATCGGGGTCAGGCTGGACATCGACACTGCGCAGCTAAAAGTGCGCAGTATCTGGCCCGGCGGCGGGCAGGCTTGTCCACAGGGGTACGCTCTGCGTGACTTTGGCCATCCGGGTGATTTCCACTTGCAACTTATCCTTGCCGAGCAGGTAGTCAGCCAGCTTCTGCGAGAACGGCCAGTAGTTCAGGTCGGCAGTCACGGTCAGCGGCCCGACGGCGTCGGCCGGCACCAGGAAGGAAAACTCCCGAATATCGTAGCCCTTGGGCAGAATGCGGTTGTCCGAGAGAATTTGCGTGGCGTTCCAGACCTCGACATCCAACGGATTGCCGTCCTTGTCGCCTATATGCACTTTGAAATTTCGCGTGTTGTCCTCGGTCTTGCCTTCCTTGATCGCACCCAGTCGATAGAGCTCGCGACCACTGGCATCCAGCACCCGAAAATCGATCCACATCTCCCGTCCCTCCGGAAAGCCGGTCGGCAGCTTGTGCCCGGCGCCGACATTGGCAACTTTGACTGCGACCGAGGTGTATTGCCCGGGAATGATGGTTGCCGGCAGTTGCTCGAACTTTATTTCCGCCGCACGCGCGAGCATGTCGCGCGCGCGTTGCGCGCCTTCTTCCTGACCGAGATGCTTGAGCATCATGGCATTGGCGCCGCTGAACCAATGCGAGGCGACCTCCTCGCGGTCTGGCCCCATGATCGCGGCCTTACCCGCAAAACCCGGCATGTGGCAACTCTGGCAGGTCACATTGTTAAAGCTGTAGGCGCTCTCCTGCCATTCGTCATAGGTGCGCTCAACCGCCACACTGCTGAACGGGTGCGTGACGTTGTGGCAAGTGGCGCAAAAGTCCGAGCGTGTGTGCAGAGCGGAATACACGGTGTCGTGATAAGGCGAAATGGCATCTTTACGCGGGCCGAACTTGGTCGGCCTACCGTGCGCTCGAGGGCTCAAGACATAGGCGCCGTTATCGAGGCCGGTGCGAGCGCTGATGTTGTGGCAGGTCTCGCAATCGACCCCCGGCATCGGATGATTTTTCTCGCTGTCTTCAATCGAGGAGCGGTTGACTTGCGAATTGATCTGCCCGGTCGTGAGACCGATCGGGGTATGGCAGCCGGTGCAGAAGTTATCGACCTTCCCCTCGGTGGCCGAACTTGCACGCGTGAGCAAGGCCCGATAGATGGGTTCATCCCAGGCTTGGGACATCATCGACGAGCGCCACTGCTTGTAGATCTCCGTATGGCAAGCGCCACACACCTGAGCATTGTCGAAGTCTTTTACATTCAAAACCAGGTTGCCGGGGGTATTGGCCCGATGCGGAAAGAACGGCATCCCGCCAATCACATGCATGAGCCTGGAGCGAGCCGGCTCCACCCACTTCTCATTACCTTGATTGTCGTTACCCTGAGGTTCGTCGGCCGCCACAAGAGTTATCGTAAATAGGCAGGCGAGAAAGAACAAAAGACGGCGAACAACAGGTCTGATCACCAGGTAGATCAGGTTGTGGACAAAGGCTGCCAGTATTTCACCCGGCCTGGGCGAGTTATTGCGTATCTGGTAAAAGCGCTGCGCACACGTATGCTTAGAGCGGCTCATAAGCGTTTCCCCTAGACGGTTGCAGTGAATAACTGCTGCACTTCTATTGAGTGGCCAGGGGTAATGCGTGAAGCAAACCGATGGTTAGGTAATCACTCAATGGGGTACTTACAGCGGCACTGCTTCCCGACTCTGCACCTTGTATGAACGGGATAAGCTCAGTCAGCAATTACTCTGCCAGCGTTGTGTAAAATATGTGTGATGACTTGAATACTCCGCAAACATTGGTCACGGATTGAAACAACGTGCTAATGGAGGCGCGAATACTGCAGAGCAATACCCCCCATTAATGGGGGCGTTCACTCCGATATCGGGGGGGCCACTATTTCTGCCCGTTCCTGCTCATCTTCACCCGATAACTATGTGACACACAAACATGCATAGATGAAGGCGTGGCTGGCGAAACTTAAGCGCGTCCATGTTCATACACACCGGCCTCCAGCTCTCACGCTGATTGTCTGCGCCAAGTGCCGGGCGACGTGCCGAACTGACGTTTGAAGGCGCGACTGAATGCGGCTTCGGATTCGTAGCCAACTGCAAAGCCGATTTGCGCCACACTGCCGCGACCTTCGCGCAGGTGTTGAGCTGCCACGTGCATACGCCAGAGCGTCAGGTATTGCATCGGTGGCTGTCCGACCAATGCCGTGAATCGCTCCGCGAATACCGAGCGCGACATCCCCACTTCAAGCGCCAGGGCTTCTGCAGTCCAGCCCTCGGTTGGGCGAGCATGGAGTAGCGCCAGTGCGCGCCCGATATGCGGATCTCGCAAACCCGCCAGCCACCCGCGCCGCTCAACGGGGAGGCTTGCGACATACTGGCTGACGGCTTCGACAAATAGCAGTTCGGATAGCTTGGCAATGACCGTCGCCGAGCCGACGCGTCCCGCCGCGATTTCGCTGACAGCAAAACGGAACGAGCTTTCGATCCAGGCTCCCGAAGCCGTCGCGCGAATGTCTAATTTCAATACGGATGGCAGCGACGAAAGCAACGGACTGAAGGGTGTTTCAGAGCCGAGGAATCCGCACAATAACTGCGTGGCCTCGCCGCCCCCACCGTACTTGATTCGTGAAATGCCGCCGACTTCTGGCGGCTGAACAACTTCGCTCGCCGACATGGGCGCAATACTCAGGTCGCTGCCAAAAGTATGAGGGTCATTGCGGGGAAGCAGAACGAGTTCACCTGCCTCCACGTCGATGGAGGCACCACCGTCGATGCGCAATTGCATGTGCCCCGCGGCGACAAAATGCGACGCAATGATATGCCGAGGTGCCGCCAGGAACGGTTTGCAATCATCCGCCGAGATTCTTCCGTTGATGCACCAGGGCGCAGTGAATTCCGCCTCGAGGAAAACTCCTCCAGACAGCCGAATCACACGCAAGACATCAGAAAGCGCATCCAACACTTGCCTGCCCTCTTTTCCGGACGCCTGAGCATGTAATCCGGCGCACTGGTCATTCACCGCCTGAACGGCGAGACCTAGATTAGCACCAACGCGGACTCAGCGATCGAGACTATCCCCCCGACGCTTCACCTGTGGTCATTGGCTCCGACGTCAACCGTAATTGCCCCGTTTCAACCGACCAAGGCAGCAGGAGATCCATATGAACAGCGTCGCTACCCTACCCAGCTCAGAGTCAGACAACGCCGACCGTTATGCTCAAATTGTCAGATCATCGAAAAAGGCCGAATGGCAGATCGATCGCGATTTGCTACAGGACAGGAGTTTCGACTTCTCGCGCAAATTCTTGCCCGATGGACTATCACAGATCGACCGCCTGACCTTTCTCGCCGGGGCCGAGGCGCGCCTGCTCAGCCAGATTCAGGGCCGGACCTATGCGTATATCTTTGGCCTGGTCGAGCGTTTTATCAGTGCCAAAATGCTCGATCAAGGTCGGGCCCATGTCTTTGACAATCAGCTCGCACTCGAAGCGCTGGTGCGCTTTTCCAACGACGAGATCAAGCACCAGGAGTTGTTTCGGCGCATGGAGATGATGATGGGTACGCACTTGCCAGCGGGGTATCGTCAAGTGGCCGATCCCAACGATGTGGCGCGTGCGGTACTGGCGGCCAGCACGTGGTCGGTTCTGGCGCTGACCTGTCATATCGAGCTGTTTGTCCAGGCGCACTACGTACAAAGCATCGCACCGCGCGAGGAGTTGTGCCCACTGTTCAAGGATGTCTTCAAATTTCACTGGAAGGATGAAAGCCGGCACGTCGTACTCGATGAACTGGAGTGGAAGACGGAGCATGCGCAACTCTCGCCAGCCGAGTGCGACCAGGCGGTGAACGATCTGATTGCGCTGGTGGCGGCCGTCGACGGAATTCTTCAGGCGCAATCGGCATCCGATGCCGACTACTTTATTCGCAATGTTTCACGACCGTTCAGTGTCGATGAGACAACGCAAATCAAAGCCTGCGTGCTGAGCGCCTACCGCTGGCAATACATTGTCTCGGGCGTGCTGCATCCACACTTTGGCCGGCTGCTTACAAGCATGACAACGCCAGCACAGATGTCCAGGATTCAGACTGCACTGGCACCCATCATGAGCCATTGATCGACAGCGCGCGACCGACGCCTCGTCGGCCGCGCGGCTGTGGGAAGACGTGCTGAAAATGATTTATTGAGGATGGCGGCCATGACCATACCGATGTGGATGCTGCTTGGGTTTTCGACCTGGACTTTGCTGCTGTTGATGGCAACCGTCGGCGTGTACCGCTGGGTCGCCATCTTGTTCTCGAATGTTCCGATTGCCTCGTTCCGAAGCGATCAGCTCGAAGGCGAAGATTGGTATCGGCGCGGGACACGAGCACACGCCAACTGCGTGGAAAATCTGCCTGTCTTTGCTGTCATCGTGTTCGTGATTTCAGCCCTTGGTGTCAGCGGCCCTGCAGTGAACTACTTGTCCACACTCGTCCTGATCGCTCGCGTGTGCCAGTCTTTGGTTCACGTATCCCATGTGCAAACCGATACGTTCGTGGCAATTCGGTTTACCTTCTTTTGCGTCCAGTTGGTGTGTTTTCTCGCGCTCATTGTGATAGCCGCTTTTTACGGCTAAGTAGCAGCTCCAGCAAATCGAGCGGACAATAAATATGTCCGCTTTTCATTGCTTGATGTAGTCGTTCTGCCTTGACCGTTTTCTGGAAGGATTGACCCATTGGCGGATTGAAGCGGGATTTACATTAACGATCAATATTTGATGTCCCGAGCGGTGCGGCGCGTGTCCTGCTTGGTACTGCGCTTGTCCTGGCGACATTCTGCATTGTTCTTGTCACTGGCCTTTCTGCAATCGTACTTGGTTTGCCGTGCGTCGGAGCGCCCTGTTTGCCTCGTATCCCGCGCTTCACGCCGTTGTTCTCCCTGCTCTGTCGCATACGCCGGCACCGAGACCCACTGCACACCCGCGGCGACGACCAGTGTCGCCAAGGCCATCAAGACGTGCTTGCGAATCATGATGTTCCTCCAYTTCAAAAACGCTCAGTCGGCTCGCTCACCGAGCATGTTCAGGGGAAACTGCACTTACATTGTTCACTCATACTCCACAAAAGCTTTTGTGACGCCTGAAATCTGACGATAGGACTCCCCAGGCATTCGTGCAAGGCGCTTCGGTCGCTGATAGTCGTCAAAACTCGTGCATCTCTACCACCTCACTGATTCTCATCCTGCCGTTTGGCCCCCTCCACAGGATACGTCGCGAGGTAGCTGTTGACCGCAGTGCCCAACGTCGGAAAAAACGCGGTTTCGCCAAGCTGGGTGAAAAGCCCGAATCGCTTCAGTTTGTCCTTGACCGGGTCTTTCATCTCGGCCAGGCACAACTCGATGCCCGCCGCGCGCAATGTTTCGTCCAGTTCAGCCAACATGTCGGCAGAGGTCACGTCCACACTGGTCATAGGTTCCGCCGCAACGACCACCCAGCGTACCGGCGTAGGGGACGTGGCCACCGCGTCCAGCACCCGTTCATTGAACAACTCGGCGTTGGCGAAAAACAAAGGCGCATCCCAGCGGAAAAGGACCAGGCCGGGAAGCAGTCGTGCGTCAGGAAAACGCTTGATGTCATGGTAGCCCTGAACGTCATCGACACGTCCCAGCACCGTGGAGTACGGCCGCCAGCCATCCCACAGGAATTCAATCACCGCAATCACAATGGCCAGGGCGATCCCCTCGATTGCACCAAACACAGCGACGCCGACGGTGCAGGCGATGGACAGCCAGAACTCCCACTGCTGAATGCGATAGATGCGTCGCAGATCCGTGACCTCGATCAAGCCGATGGCCGATGCGATCACGACCGCCGCCAGCGCGCTGTTGGGCAGGTCCTGCAACAGGTTCGGCGCCACCAGCAACAGCAAGGCAACCGCCAGCGCTCCGACGACACCGGACAATTGGGTTCTGGCGCCTGCGGCCTCGGCCACCGGTGTGCGTGACGAACTGCTGCTGATTGGAAAACCCTGGAAAAAACCGGCCGCCAGATTGGCGACGCCGAGCCCCACCATCTCCTGGTTCGGATCAACGTAAGTACGCGAACGTGCCGCATAGACACGCGAGAGTACGCTGGTGTCGGCGAACGAAACGAGCGCGACGGCAATGCCTCCGATCAGGACCGGGACCATATCGGCTTGAGTGATCCAGGGAATGGCAAACGCCGGCATGCCTTGTGGAAGCTCGCCGAGGACCGATATTCCGTATTTCGAGGCAAGGTCCAGCACACCGACGGCGATGGTTGCGCCTGCCACGGCGATCAAAATACCCGGAATGCGTTTGTGCCCCTTGAGCAACAGGATCACCACCAACGTGGCGGCACCGACGGCAAACGTGACCCAGTTGGTTTTTCCGTCCAGCACCGAGGTGATGATCGCCCACATATTTCTCAGCGGCCCGGCGGACTCGATCTTGAAGCCGAAAAATTTGGGCAATTGGCTGATCAATACGGTCAGCGCGATACCGTTCATGTACCCGTAGCGAATCGGTTTGGAGAGCAGTTCCGTGATGAAACCCAAGCGCGCTATGCCGGCCAGGATGCAGACCACCCCCGACACAATAGCCATCATTCCCGCCAGGGCGACGGCGCGGTACGGGTCGCCGCCCGACAGTGGCAGGATCACGGCAAGGATGACGGCCGCCAGCGAGGAATCCGGCCCCAGCACCAAAATCCGGCTCGGCCCGAATAACGCATAAGCGAGCAGCGGAATGATCGTCGCGTAAAGACCATAGATGCCGGGTACGCCCGAGGCCACCGCGTAGGCGATACCCACTGGCACCAGCATGGTGGTCAGGACGAGTCCGGCGACGATGTCATTTCGCAACCAGGCTATTTGATAGGTGAGTAGCGTGTTCAGTCCAGGCAGCCAGCGGCTCCAGTGTTTCTGTTCGGCGCCGGCTACCCGATGTGCAATACGGCCCGGTTCGGGGGCGGAAGGTACAGAATTCGAATCGCTCATAGAACTGTAACCCCTTGGTGTACAGCGCGTAATGGCTTAGAGGCAGCTGCAGAATTGCCGAATCCGCTTTTGTTCGTCATCCGCCGAGCGCGACGATCGCGACGATCAGAACCGCGCCAGTGACCGCCATCGCAACCCCGCCTTGCCACGGTTTTGCGCCGGCGTATCGCGCCAGTATCCAACCCGCGATGAACAGCACCGCGAGCCCGACCAAATTAGATAGACGAACGGCGAGCGCCGTCTCTTCGAGTAACAGGAAAGGCACTACAAGTGGAAAGGTCGATGCCACCACCAACAGAAAAACGCCCAGTGCACCTTTGAAATCATCCCAACCGAGGCGCGACTGTACCGACGTGGCGGGGTAATCGACCAGGCGGCTGCGTAACAATTCCAGGGTCTCGGGCTTGGCTGCTGCCGCCAGGTGCGACGGCAGAGCCCCCGCCACCAGCGCCTGGCCGGTGGCCGCGTCCGCCCCGCCGAGTTTCTCGTATAACGTGCTTTTACGCGTGCGGTCGATCAACGCGCGCAGTAGATACATCACCGCGTCTGCAAGCCCCCAGGCAAGATTGCAACCGAGCGCGGCAAACATCATGGTACGTTCAGCCTCCTGGCCCGATGTCGCCACGCTGATCGTTCCAGTGAACGTCATCGCCATGAGCAGGCCGAATATGACCTCTGTGACACGATCGACCGGGTCGAGGATCCGTGCCCGCTTCTGTCCTTCGGTGTTTGGCATGCGTCCTACCTCGCTGAAAGGTACCCACGTGTGCAAGTTTCATAGGCCAGAGCACAGCGCTATCAGGCGGTGCTCTTTTTCGATTTCACTTAATTGTAGTGACAAAAAAATTTGTCGCCGACTTCGAGCGCGATGTCTACAACAGCGCACCTGATGCAGCCTCTATAACGGTTAGCACGCGAATGCCTGCCTTGCCTGTTCGCATCAATCTCCCGCAAGCAGCGCCCTGACCTGTAACAACGCGCTGCATCAGCAACGACTAAGCTTTTACTGGTAAGTCTTGTCTCCCCAGGAGATTCCGATGATCGCCACGCCCCTGTCTGAACTCGATGCCGCCCTGCCCGGTCTGGCCCGCAAGATCCGCGTGCTGGATGCCCTGGCGTGGCCCGATGGCGTCGAAGAAGCCTTCCTGGCGAATTGGCGCAGCGGGCATGCACAGTTGCCGAACGTCGAACTGCGTCCGCGTGACCACAGCGCCGACATCGACGCGCTGGAATCCTTTGTTGACCATTGTGATGAAGCGCATCCCGCCGGGAACTACCTCGCCATGACAGCGCGAAGCTATGCCACGGCCGGACGCATGCTGGGGGCCATTGGCACTCCCGCCTTTACTGACTATTCATCAGCGCTGTACCGGCGCCCGGATTTCCATTACCCCCGCCTCAACCTGAGCATGCTGGACGCCGCCCGGTTCTTCCTCGACACCACCGACGCCCTTCTGGGCAGTGCCCGGATTCCACCGAGCCCGGCCGAGATCCCGGCCGAGGCCTTTGCCGCCTGGATGCAGCCGGAACTGGACCGATTCTTCGGCGAGGGCCAGGTCACGGTGATACTCGATCCGACCCTGGCCGCCAAGGCCATCGCCGGGGCGAGCCGCATCCGCCTGCGCGCCAGCGCGATGTTCTCTGAACTGGACAAGAATCAGCTATTGCAGCACGAGGCGTTCGTGCATATCGCCACGGCACAAAACGGCGCGCGCCAACCCAACCTCAAAAGCCTCGGCCTTGGGGCACCCCGCACGACACAGACTCAGGAGGGTATTGCTACCTTGGCCGAGCTGTTCACCGGCAGCATGGACATCAACCGCTTGCGTCGCCTCGCCTTGCGCGTGCTCGCCGTCCAACAGGCGCTGGAGGGCGCCGATTTCATCCAGGTATTCGAAGGTTTTCTGGCGGCCGGTCAGTCGCAGGAGGAGTCGTTTCGCTCCACCCAACGGGTGTTCCGCGGCGCCGACCTGCACGGTGGGTCAGCGTTTACCAAGGATGCCGCCTACCTGACTGGCTTGCTCGGCGTCCATACCCTGCTGCGCATCGCGATTCGCGATAACCGGCCGGAACTGGTTGGCCATTTGTTTGCCGGGCGCCTCAGCCTGGGGGATACCGTACGCCTGGCGCCACTGTTCGAGTCGGGCTGGCTCCAGGGGCCGGTCTATCTTCCAGCGTGGGCCAGCGATCTGCGCCTGCTCGCCGCCAACCTCGCCTTCTCAGCCTTTATCGCTCGGATCAAGCTGGATGTGCTCGACCTGGAGGTGCTCGTGGCGTTTGCAGACGAGCACGAAACCGATGCCAGTGCCCGGTGATGACGCAAGCTACAAACTGAGTGGTTTGGTATGAGTTTCCAGAGCGGATCGAGCGAATGTAAATAAATAGCAGAATTTTTTTGTTTGCTACGCTTAATGAGCGGTATCGAAGCTGAGGTCTGGGGTTAGCAAAGTCGGACCTCACCTCTGTGGCATTGATCCACTCATTCCAAACCTGCCTGACCACATGGAGTTGCAATGCGCATTCCATCACTCTACACGTTGTCAGCTGTCCTTATTTTGAGCGGATCTTTCTGCGTATCGCAGGCAGTGGAAGCGGCCTCAAGCACGACCACTGCCGTGCCAGCGCCCGCCAGTTCGACGCTTAAAGATGCCGTGTTTACCCAGGAACAGCTGGATCAACTGCTGGCGCCCATTGCGCTTTACCCGGATCCACTGCTGGCACAGATTCTGATGGCCAGTACGTATCCCGGGGAATTCAGCGAAGCAGTCGCCTGGTCTAAAGCCAACCCGAACGCCAAGGGCGATGATGCAGTCAAACAAGTGCAGAACAAGCCCTGGGATCCGAGTGTACAGGCGCTCGTCGCCTTCCCGCAGGTGTTGGCCACGCTGGGACAGGATCCCGTGGCGGTACAACGCCTGGGTGATGCCTTCCTGGCGCAGCCCGACGATCTCATGGCAGCGGTGCAACGCTTGCGTCATCAGGCGCAGGCAGCAGGCAACCTGCAGAGCAACCAATATCAGAACGTGACGGTTCAGAATTTTCCGGCACCGGCACCGGCAGCCACGTCCACAACTGTGGCCCCGGCTCCGGCCAGCTCCTCCACCATCATCATTGAGCCGGCCGATCCACAGGTTGTCTACGTACCCACTTATAACCCGACAACCACCTACGGCACCTGGCCTTATCCTGCGTCGCCTCCTGCGTACTACCCACCGCCGCCCGCCTATTACCCCGGCCAGGCATTGTTGACCGGGCTGGCGTTTGGTGCCGGTGTGGCCATCGTCGGTTCGTTGTGGGGCGAATGTGACTGGGGTAATAACGACGTCGACATCGACGTCGAACGCTACAACAACATCAATGGCAACAACCGAATCAACGTCAATCAGAGCAAGTGGGAGCATAACTCCGCGCATCGCAATGGCGTTCCCTATCGCGACAGCAGGAGCCGCGAGCAGTACGGTCGTCAACTGAACGGTGCCAATCAGCGTGAAGCCTATAGAGGGGACACCGCCCAGCGAGCCCAGCAGCGTGAAAATGCCCGTAGCTCGATGGACAGGGCCGGTATCGAACGACCTCCCACCACCAACCGCGAAGCCCGTGATCAAGCGCGCGACGCCCAGGCCAGAGGCGTGGACAGCAATCGGGCACAAGGTGGTACAGACAGGGATGCTGCCAGGCAGAACGCAGCCAACAGACAGAGAGCGGCTGAAAGACAGAGTGCAACTGACAGACAGCAGGCTTCTAACAGAGGCCAGGGCACTGACAGAAACACACGGGAAAATCAGCAACCCAGGAAACAGACCGCTGATGCCAGACAGCGCGGACAGGGTAACGCACAGGCGCGCCAAACTACGAAAAGTCGGCCGACCACGCAGGTCGCCAGTAAGGGCAGTGCCCGCAACAACGCATTTGCCGGCACGCGCTCACCGTCCCAAGTCAACGCACAAGCGAATCGTGGCCGGGCCAGCCAGGCATCGGCCCAGCGCCCGAGTGCCTCGCGATCAGCCGGCAAACAGGTCAGTCGGCCGTCCAATCCACCAGCGCGTCAAAGTCAAAGGGGTGGCCGTCGTTGAATAACAATCCTCGAGTGAAGACACTCATGGGCTTGCTTCGTCAGTCCCTGGCGATAACGGCAGGCGTTGCGTGGTCCTGCATGGTCATGGCACATGAGGAATTTCCAACGCCCGAAAAGGCCGCTCAAGCGTTCGTCGAAGCACTGGGTACGAAACAGGCCAATAATGAACGCCTGACAGAGTTACTGGGTAAAGAATGGCGTAGTTACATCCCTCGCGCAGGTGCGGAGCGCAAAGATGTCGATGCATTTTTGAAGCTGTACCACGAGCAAAACCACATTGAAAAAACCAGCGACGGCGAGGCGATCCTGTCGGTCGGAACCAACAACTGGACACTGCCTGTCCCCATCGTAAAAGGCACGAAAGGTTGGCACTTCGACATCAAGGCCGGCAGTGCCGAAATTCGCGCACGTCGAATTGGCCGCAACGAACTCGCCGCGTTGCAATCGGCGCAGGCCTATCACGACGCCCAGATGGATTATGCGTCTGTGGATCGTGACGGTGACGGCGCACTTGAGTATGCGCAGAATATCTACAGCGCCCCCGGCAAGCACGATGGACTTTATTGGGCAGACGACGATAGCGGTCAGATCAGCCCGTTGGGTCCCTCGTTCGGCAAAACCATTGCCGGAGAAGCCTGGCATGGTTACCACTTCCGCATCCTGACTGGCCAAGGCCCTTCGGCACCGGGTGGTGCCTACAGCTACCTCATCGGTGACAAGATGAGCCGAGGTTTTGCACTGATCGCCTGGCCGGCGAAATACGATGATACCGGTGTGATGAGTTTCATGATCAGTCATGACGGCCAGATATTTGAAAAAGACCTGGGGCCTGATGGTGAAAAGTTGGCGCAGTCGATGAAGCTCTTTGACCCGGATGACAGCTGGAAAGAAGTCTCGGAAGATCAAGACTAGAACCTGGCATTCAAACAGCCGCTGCGCCGGTACTTCGGTACCCGGCGCCATCGGAGAGGAAGATCGGCTAAAGAATTTCGTATACCCTAGCGCTATCTCACTCCAAACGACCGCCGACGTGAACCTACCCAAACTCAACGCTCCCGACCTTGGCAATACGCCTTCGACCTCGGAAATCATCACCCGTCATTTGCGGGACGCGATCGTCGCCGGGCATTTTGCCGAGGATGAACCGATTCGCCAGGACGACATTGCCCGCCAGTTCAACGTCAGCAAAATCCCGGTGCGCGAGGCCCTCAAGCGGCTGGAGGCCGAAGGCCTGGTGATGTTCCAGCGCAATCGCGGGGCGATGGTCACGCGGATTTCCGATGCGGAACTGGCGCAGATGTTCGAAGTGCGTATGTTGCTGGAGGACAAGGTGTTGCGCCTGGCCATTCCCAACATGACCGAACAGACCTTCGCCCGTGCCGAGAGCATCTGCCAGGAATTCATCGGCGAAGACGACGTCGGGCGTTGGGCCGAGCTCAACTGGGAGTTGCATTCCTGTCTTTACGAACCGGCGCAGCGGCCGTTTCTGGTGAGTCTGATTCGTTCGGTCAACGACAAACTGGAGCGCTACCTGCGCATGCAGATGAGCCTGTCCGCCGGCAAGGAGCGCGCCGATCACGAGCACCGCGAGATTCTTGCGGCCTGCCGTGCCGGGGATGTGGATCTGGCGGTGAAGCTGTTGGATGAGCACATTGCCGGGGTCTGCAAGACCCTCTTCGAGCATCTGCCCCACGCTCACTGATCGCTGCGGACACTGTGCTGATTTCGTCATCGGCACAGGTTAAATCCATCAAGCCGACACCCGACCGCACGGGCCACTCTAGCGTTCACTCAACCGAATGGACGTGGCCCTCCCATGAAAAACATCTCCGTCATCGACTCCCACACCGGCGGCGAACCGACCCGTCTGGTGACCGCCGGTTTTCCTGATCTGGGCAGTGGCAGCATGGCTGAACGGCGCAAAATCCTGGCCGAACAGCATGACCAATGGCGTGCGGCGTGCGTGCTGGAACCACGGGGCAGTGATGTGCTGGTGGGTGCCCTGCTCTGCGAACCCGTAGACCCGAGCGCCTGTGCCGGAGTGATTTTCTTCAACAACAGCGGTTACCTGGGCATGTGCGGTCACGGCACCATCGGTCTGGTGGCTTCTCTGGCGCATATGGGCAAGATCGGTCCTGGCGTGCACAGCATCGAGACGCCTGTGGGCACGGTACAAGCTACCCTGCACGACGACCATTCGGTCAGCGTACGCAATGTCCCCGCCTATCGTTATCGCAAAGATTTGGCATTGCAGGTGCCGGGTATCGGTCAGGTGACCGGCGATGTCGCTTGGGGCGGCAACTGGTTTTTCCTGATCGCCGATCACGGCCTGCGGGTGTCCGGGGACAACCTTGAGGCGCTGACCGCTTACACCTACGCGGTGCAGCAGGCACTGGAAACCCAGGGTATTCGCGGTGAAGACGGCGGCCTGATCGATCATGTCGAGCTGTTCGCCGATGACGATCACGCCGACAGCCGCAACTTCGTACTTTGCCCTGGCAAGGCCTACGATCGTTCACCGTGCGGCACCGGTACCAGCGCGAAACTGGCGTGCATGGCGGCTGACGACACCTTGCAGCCAGGGCAGATCTGGCGCCAGGCCAGCGTGATTGGCAGCGAGTTCGAAGGCTCCTTCGAATGGCAGGGTGAGCGTATCGTGCCGACCATTCGTGGCCGCGCCTTCATCAGTGCCGAAGCCCGCTTAATCATTGAACAGGACGATCCGTTCGCCTGGGGCATTCGCCCATGAGCCAGGGCCGTGTGGCCGATGTGATCGTCATCGGCGCCGGTATCATCGGCGCGGCTTGCGCCCAGGCGCTGGCGCGTCGCGGCTTGCAGGTGCTGGTGCTCGATGCCGGCCTGCATAACGCGACGGCAGCGGGCATGGGCCACTTACTGGTGCTCGACGACAACCCGGCCGAACTGGCCCTGAGTGATTATTCCCTGCAACGCTGGCGCGAGCACGCACCGGACTTGCCCGACGGCTGCGCTTACCGTAACAACGGCACGCTCTGGCTGGCCGCCAACGCCGAGGAAATGGCGGTGGCCCACAGCAAATGCCTGAACCTGCAGGCTCAGGGAATCGCTTGTGAACTGGTCGGTGCCAGTGCCTTGCGCCAGCGTGAACCGGAACTGCGCGAGGGCCTTGAAGGGGGATTGCTGATCAAGGGTGACGGCATTCTGTATGCGCCCGCCACGGCCAATTGGATGCTCGACACACCGAACATCCGCCAGCGCCGGGCACATGTCACGGAGGTCGATGGCCATCGGGTACGCCTCGATGACGGCCACTGGTTGAGTGCCGAAGCGGTGGTGCTGGCCAACGGTATTCAGGCCAATGAACTGTGCCCTGAGTTGCCCATCGAGCCGAAAAAAGGTCACTTGCTCATCACTGACCGCTACCCCGTCACCGTCACCCACACCTTGGTGGAACTGGGTTACGTCACCAGCGCCCATAATGCCAAGGGCCCGTCGACGGCCTGCAATATTCAACCGCGTCCGACCGGACAATTGTTCATTGGAGCCTCGCGGCAATTCGGCACGACCGACCCGCAGGTCGAAGGCTGGATGTTGGCGAAAATGCTCAAGCGTGCGGCCGAATACATGCCAGGGTTGGCTCGGCTCAATGGCATCCGCGCCTGGACCGGTTTTCGTGCCGCCAGCCCCGACGGCTTGCCGCTGGTGGGTCAGCACCCACAACGTCAGGGCTTATGGCTGGCGGTCGGTCATGAAGGACTGGGGGTGACCACCGCGCCCGGCACCGCGGATTTGCTGGTCGCGCAACTGTTCAACGAAACCCCGCCACTGGCTGCGCAACCCTATCTGCCCCAACGTTTCCTCGGAGAACCTGTGTATGCCTGAATTGATGCTCGACGGTCATGCCCTGAGGGTCGCCGACGGTACCAGCGTCGCCGCAGCCCTGGCGTTGGGCGGCAACGGTTGCAGCCGCACCTCGGTCAGCGGTCAACGGCGCGCACCGCTGTGCGGCATGGGCATTTGCCAGGAATGCCGGGTGACCATCGACGGTCGCCGTCGCCTGGCGTGCCAGACCCTGTGCCGTGACGGCATGCAGGTGGAGACACACCCATGAACGAATACGCCGATCTGTTGATCATCGGTGCCGGCCCCGCCGGCATGGCCGCCGCACTGGCAGCAGCACCCAGTGGTGCACGCATTGTCATGCTCGACGACAACCCGTTTACCGGCGGGCAAATCTGGCGCGACGGCCCTCAAGCCAGTCTCCCCGCTCAGGCCCGACACCTGCGTGAGCGGTTACAGTCCCACGGCAATATCCGCCATCACAGCGGCACTCGGGTGATCGCCAATCCCGGTCTGAAACAATTGCTGGTCGAAGACGACGATCACGGCTGGCTGATCAGCTATGGCAAATTGATTCTGTGCACCGGTGCCCGAGAGTTGCTGTTGCCCTTCCCCGGCTGGACGCTGCCTGGGGTCACCGGGGCCGGGGGTTTGCAGGCACTGATCAAATCCGGACTTTCGGTGCGTGATGAGCGCGTGGTAATCGCCGGAAGCGGGCCGCTCTTGTTGGCCAGTGCGGCTACCGCAAAAAAACACGGAGCATCGGTGCTACGCATCGCCGAGCAAGCTTCGCTCACGGCGGTCTCCGGTTTCGCTGCGCAACTGCCGCGCTGGCCGGCGAAATGGTTGCAGTCGTTCAGCTTGTTCAACCGTCATTACCGTGCAGCCACTCATGTAATCGCAGCCCTTGGCACTGACCGACTCGAAGGCGTACGCCTGCAACAGCAAGGCAAAATCGTCGAACTGGAATGTGATCGGCTGGCCTGTGGATTCGGCCTGATCCCGAATATCCAATTGGGTCAGGCGCTGGGTTACGCCATTGAAGGACAGGCGTTGGCGGTGGACATCTGGCAGGCCAGCAACCGCGCCGATCATTACGCGGCAGGTGAATGCACCGGATTCGGTGGCAGTGAACTGGCCTTGGTGGAAGGTGCGATTGCCGGCCACGCCGCAGTGGGCGACGTTGTAGCAGCCCGCCAACTGTGGCCGCGCCGGGCACGCTGGCAGGGGTTCGCCAATGCACTGAATCAGGCATTCGCCCTCGACCCGCGACTCAAATCCCTGGCGCGCCCCGACACCTTGGTTTGCCGTTGCGAAGATGTGGCATACGCCGCATTGGCTGGGCACACGGACTGGCGTGAGGCCAAGCTGGCCAGTCGCTGCGGCATGGGGGCCTGCCAGGGGCGTGTGTGTGGCGGTGCGGTGCAGCATCTGTTTGGCTGGCAACCCTCAGCGCCGCGCCCACCGTTCAGCCCGGCGCGAATCGAAACTTTGATGTGCCTGGACGACACCCCGCCCGCGTGATGATCGCATCGGGGGTTTCGGCCACGCTGCCGAGCCACTATGATCCCGGGGGTCGACATCAGGCCCCCAACGCCATGTACCCCTCGCTCACCACGTTTAAACCCTGCGACTTGCCGACGCTGCTGAACAGTCTTCAGCCGATCGCGCCGCTGCTCGATACCCTGTCGGACGTGGTGTTTTTCATCAAGGATCGCGAGGCCCGTTACGCCTTCGTCAACCAGACCCTGGCCCGGCGATGCGGTTTCAAACACAGTGAGGAACTGCTGGGACGCACCGCTGAAATGGTCTTCCCGGAAAAGTTCGGCCCGCTGTACACCGAACAGGATCGACGGGTGCTCTCCAGCGGCCGGGTACTAGCCGACCAGTTGGAACTGCACCTGTATTTCGGCAACCAGCCGATCTGGTGCCTGACCCACAAACTAGCCCTCAAAGATGAACAAGGTCGCATCGTTGGCCTGGCCGGCATTTCCCGCGATTTGCAATCGCCACAATCCAGTCATCCTGCTTATCAGAAGCTCGCCGCGGTGGATTCGCATATCCGTGATCACTTTGCCCGACCTATCAGCCTTGCCGAGTTGACGGACATTGCCGGGTATTCGGTGGCGCAACTGGAGCGTCATTGCAAACGGGTATTCCAGCTCACACCGCGGCAGATGATTCACAAGGCACGGCTGGAAGAGGGTTCACGGTTGTTGTTGCATAGCGATTTGCCGATTACCGAGATTGCCTTGCGTTGTGGGTATACCGACCATAGTGCTTTTAGCCGGCAGTTTCGGGCGTTGACCAGTTTGTCGCCGAGTCAGTATCGCGACAATCAACACTGAACCTATAACATTCTCATGAGCCTGTCTGACACTGAGGCTATCGGTTTTTATGACACGGCGTGGATGGTGGTTGACGCGGGCAGGTTATTGATCTGCTGCATAGATGACAGATTGTGCAGTATCCAATGTAGTGGGACGACGAGTGAAGTAGGTATCACCCTCAACGGTGTGGATCTCATAATCCGTTTGGGGCGCAGTATGGCCCAATGCAACGGTATGCTTGATGATTTTCAGTACTCGCTGAAACATCACAGCCTGAGTACCGTTGCGGGTTGGTCCGGTGAGTACGCTCACATTTTGAAACCAGCCGTCGTTCCTTTTGTTCGCCACCAAGGTGTGGCTCAGCGCCTCAAAACGTTCCATGCGGGTAAACCCCCAGAGCGTCTGTTCCTTGACCGCCTTGCCCGGTGTGGCAGAACCAGTGAATACAAACAGGTTGATATCCGGATTGTCTTCGCAGAAGAAATCATAGGGTACCAGCCCGTCCACCATTTTCTGCCCAGATACAAATCCCTTTTTATGAACCAGAAACATGCCGACCTCCTCTCAATGGCATCACTCAGAAAATCAGCAAACGTTGAGTAAGCTTCAGTGAGAAGTCTACTGAGACAGTGCGTACAGGGCGGTCAAGGCAATGTAATTTCGTGTAAAGATCAAGCCCGATGGGGCAAACGAATATCCATGATCAACCCACCGGACGGCTCGTTGTACGCCGCAATAGTGCCGCCATGCACCTCTACCGCCCTGGAGGCGATTGCCAGTCCCAGGCCGAAACCACCGCTGTGCTCGCCGATACCACGCTCGAAGGGATGGAAAATGCTCTGCAGTCTGCTGCTTTCGACTCCTGGCCCCTGATCGATAATTTGTACGGTCAGGCTTTGTGTTGGCAGATCGACCGCGGCGCAGACCCGCACTGTACTCACCGACCGGGTATGACGCACTGCATTGCGAATGACGTTCTCGAAGCACCGATACAACAGCTCGCCGTTGACACGGCTGACGAAGGCCGGACAGGCCTGCAGACTGACCCGACAATTTTTTATCTTCGCCTCGAATTGGGCGTCCTCGACGATTTCCGCCAACAACTCGATGACATCCAGTGATTCACACTCGAAACTCTCGGGCCGGCCCTGTAAGCGCGCCAGGGTCAGCAGGGCCTCGATCAGCGTATCCATGCGTACCGACTCGCGCTCGATGCGCTCGATCATTTCCAGGCGAGTCGGGACCTGATGCAACAGCCCAATGGCGGCCTGCATGCGCGTCAACGGTGAACGTAGTTCGTGGGAGATGTCGTGCAACAGATGCTGCTGAGCCTCCACCAGTAATTTCAACTGGTTGGCCATTCGGTCACAGTCCTCGGCCAGGTCGACGATTTCATCGCGGCGCCTGCCCATCATCGGTTTGACCCGGGTATCGAAGTGCCCCTGCGCGACATCGCTCATCGCCCGCCGCAAGTAGGCCAACGGCCAAGCCAGATAGTAGGCCAGGTACCCGCTAAACAGCGCACTCATCACGGTGCCGACGATCAGCGGAGTCAAACGCCCGGGCCTGCCATTATCGTCACGACCAGGAGAACGAGAGGACCTGAGCGAAAGTGTGACCCCCTCTTTACTGATGAACGAGCGCTCATAAGTCGGTTGCGATACCGGTGAGCCGGCCAGCAGCTGGCCAGCAACGTCATATACGCCAATCGCCTGACCAGGAGGATGCTGCCACACCGCCAGGAGTTGCTTGCCCGATTCGATGCCAAATTGCTGCAGCAGCTGTTCCTCACTGACCAGGACAACCTCCAGATGAGGATCGCCGGGGCGGAAGTTTTCCAGGATCAGAATGCCCAGCCCGACAAAGAACGTCAGACTGGTAGCCAGCCAGAACGCCAGGAACAGTTTCCAGTACAAGCGGCTTGGCCTCATCATTCCGCGATCAACAGATAACCGAGGCCACGCACACTCTGAATCCACGCGCTGGTGTCGGGACGCGGCCCCAGTTTTTGTCGAATGCTGCTGATGTGCACATCGATGCGCCGGTCATAGCGGGTCAACGGATGCCCCAAGGCATTGAGCGACAGCTCCTGTTTGCTCACTACTTGTCCTGCCCGTCGGGCCAATTCTTCAAGCAAGCTGAACTCGGTACTGGTAAGGCCCAGCTCGCGCCCATGCCACCGAGCCTGACGCTTGCCCGGCCACAAGGTCAGAGTGCCGCTCTCGATGACTTCCATGGCTGGCGGGCTCATCGATCGCACCCGGCGCATGATCGCCCGCAAACGTGCCACCAGTTCACCCGGAGAGCTGGGCTTGGGCACGTAGTCATCGGCGCCAAGTTCCAGGCCGGTGATCCTGTCGATATTGTCGCCACGAGCCGTGAGCAAAACTACGGGCACCTGGCTGCTGGCCCGGATACGCCTGAGAACCTCGATACCTGACAGTCTCGGCATCATCACATCCAGCACCACAATGCCATAACGACCCGAAAGCGCCTGGTGTTCGCCCTCCTCGCCGGTGTGTACGGCAGTCGCCTCGAAGCCTTCTCTCTCCAGGTATTGGCAGAGCATTGCCGTCAGTTCCTGGTCATCGTCGACTAGCAATACGGAGATCATGGCGGGCTCTTGAGTGAACATCGTCGCATTATCTCTATTGCCCCGCGCACCGTCATCGTTTCAGTCCAACCTTTACCTAACTTGACACTTGGTTAACCGCACCAAACATCCCGCGCTTTTATGCTTGACGTCCACCCGCCTGGCCCCTGTGCGGTGACCCGTCTACGGCGAGTTATCCAGGCGTGCCTGCGCTGCTTGTCGATGTATCCTGGAACAACTTGATGAATTTTTCGCACCTTCTCTGCTCGGTTGCGCTGCTGCTCAATGCCACATTTGCGCACGCCCAAGGCTTCAAAATCTCCGATATTCGCGTCAATGGCCTCCAGCGGGTTTCCGCGGGTAGCGTCTTTGGTGCTTTGCCGTTGAACGTCGGTGAACAGGCGGATGATCGTCGCCTGGTGGAATCCACTCGTGCGTTGTTCAAAACCGGGTTCTTTCAAGATATCCAGCTGGGCCGCGATGGCAACGTCCTGGTCATCACGGTAGTCGAGCGCCCGTCGGTCGCCAGTATCGAGATCGAGGGTAACAAGGCRATCTCTACTGAAGACCTGATGAAAGGCCTCAAACAATCCGGTCTGGCTGAAGGCGAGATCTTTCAGCGTGCCACGCTCGAAGGTGTGCGCAACGAACTGCAGCGCCAATACGTCGCCCAGGGTCGCTACTCCGCCACCGTCGACACCGARGTAGTGCCGCAACCCCGTAACCGTGTCGGGTTGAAGGTCAACATCAACGAAGGCACCGTCGCGGCTATCCAGCACATCAACGTGGTGGGTAACACCGTTTTCCCTGAAGAAGACCTGATCGACCTGTTYGAACTGAAGACCACCAACTGGCTGTCGTTCTTCAAGAACGACGACAAGTACGCGCGTGAAAAGCTTTCCGGTGACCTGGAGCGTCTGCGCTCCTACTACCTGGACCGTGGCTATATCAATATGGATATCGCTTCGACGCAGGTGTCCATCACCCCGGACAAGAAACACGTCTACATCACTGTCAACATCAACGAAGGCGACAAGTACACCGTTCGTGACGTCAAACTGAGCGGTGACCTGAAAGTCCCTGAAGATCAGATCAAGTCCCTGCTGCTGGTTCAGAAAGGCCAGGTGTTCTCGCGCAAGCTGATGACCACCACCTCGSAATTGATCACCCGCCGTCTGGGTAACGAGGGTTACACCTTCGCCAACGTCAACGGCGTGCCTCAGCCCCATAATGAAGACCACACGGTCGACATCACCTTCGCTGTGGATCCGGGCAAACGTGCTTACGTTAACCGTATCAACTTCCGTGGCAACACCAAGTCCGAAGACGAAGTGCTGCGCCGCGAAATGCGTCAGATGGAAGGTGGTTGGGCTTCGACCTACCTGATCGATCAATCCARGACGCGTCTTGAACGCCTGGGCTTCTTTAAAGAAGTGAACGTCGAAACCCCGGCTGTGCCAGGTGTCGATGACCAGGTTGACGTGAACTACGGCGTTGAAGAACAGGCTTCCGGTTCGATCACTGCCAGCATTGGCTTCGCACAAAGTGCCGGCCTGATCCTCGGTGGTTCGATCACCCAGAACAACTTCCTGGGTACCGGTAACAAGGTCAGCATCGGCTTGACC
>NZ_JBFUIH010000034.1:0-71846 GCF_056401975.1 Pseudomonas sp. P4_C8
TGACCTGCTCGACCCAGCGGCGCAACGCAGTAGGGCCGATATCGAAGTTGGCGCAGACCTCAAGAATGGGCTGGTCTTCATCAAGCACCATGCTTGCAGCATTGAGCTTGAACTCGCTGGAATAGGACTTTCGCATCATCATGCACACCTTAGATTTGGGCGCCATCATAGCGCCCTATTGATGTGTCCAATTTCATTAGGCCAGATCAGGCTCGCTCCCACAGGGTTTTTCATCGGTCGTGGCATCGCGGGCACAAAAAAGGCCTTCCGAAGAAGGCCTCTTTTTTGTCACGCCGCGTGCCGCAGCGCTACCGGATCAGCAGCTGTAGTACAGCTCATATTCCAGTGGGTGTACGAAGGTACGGACCTTGATTTCTTCTTCGCTTTTCAGAGCGATGTAAGCGTCGATGAAGTCATCGGAGAACACGCCGCCTTTGGTCAGGAACGCACGACCTTTGTCCAGCTCTTCCAGGGCTTCTTTCAGGCTGCCGCAAACTTGTGGGATCTCTTTCGCCTCTTCAGGCGGCAGGTCGTACAGGTTTTTGTCAGCTGCGTCGCCAGGGTGGATCTTGTTCTGGATGCCGTCCAGGCCAGCCATCAACAGTGCAGCGAAGCCCAGGTACGGGTTAGCTGCTGGATCCGGGAAGCGAGCTTCGATACGGCGAGCGCGAGGGCTGGACACGTAAGGAATACGGATCGAAGCGGAACGGTTGCGAGCCGAGTAGGCCAGCATTACTGGAGCTTCGAAACCTGGGACCAGACGCTTGTAGGAGTTGGTCGACGGGTTGGTGAAGCCGTTCAGGGCCTTACCGTGCTTGATGATGCCGCCGATGAAGTACAGAGCGGTGTCGGACAGGCCGGCATAGCCTTCGCCAGCGAAGGTGTTCTTGCCATCTTTGGCGATGGACAGGTGAACGTGCATACCCGAACCGTTGTCGCCGTACAGAGGCTTAGGCATGAAGGTCGCGGTGCGGCCGTAAGCGACAGCAACGTTGTGTACGCAGTACTTCAGGGTCTGAACTTCGTCAGCCTTGGCGACCAGGGTGTTGAACTTCACACCGATTTCGTTCTGGCCGGCAGTCGCCACTTCGTGGTGGTGAACTTCGATGACCAGGCCCATTTCTTCCATGGCGTTGCACATGGAGGTACGGATTTCGTGGTCGTGGTCAAACGGTGGAACCGGGAAGTAACCGCCTTTGATACCTGGGCGGTGGCCATGGTTGCCGCCTTCGATGTCCTGGTCGGACATCCAGGAACCTTGTTCGGAGAAGATTTTGAACATCGAGCCGGAGATGTCGGACTTGAACTTCACCTGATCGAAGATGAAGAACTCAGGCTCTGGACCTACGAATACGGTGTCGCCGATACCGGTCGACTTCAGGTATTCCTCGGCGCGGTGGGCGATGGCGCGTGGGTCACGGTCATAGCCTTGCATGGTCGAAGGGTCGATCACGTTGCAGACCAGAATCAGCGTTGGGTCTTCGGTGAACGGATCGAGCACGGCAGTGCTGTCGTCCGGCAGCAGGATCATGTCGGAGGCTTCGATGCCTTTCCAGCCAGCGATGGAGGAGCCGTCGAACATTTTGCCTTCTTCGAAGAAAGCGTCATCCAGCGCGTCGCGAGCCGGCATGGTCACGTGGTGCTGAGTGCCTTTGGTGTCCGTGAAGCGCAGATCAATCCATTTGACGTCATGATCTTTGATGAGTTGAACCGACTTCGACATAGTGTCCTCCGGGTGGCTTCGGGCTTAGTAGTGGATGCCCTTAGAATGTGGGTGATGCCGGCGCGAATACTCTGCCAAGGCAACCTGCCTCACAAGGGAGCAAATTGCATGCCAGTGCCCCACCATGGGTTTTTTGCCCCAATTTCACGCTTATAAAGGAACAAAGGGTCTTTAGGTGGTAAATCTCGCCCTACAATGTAGCGTTAAAATCTGGAAATGACCTGTTTTGGTGCGCGAAAAACCTTCTGCACATTAACTGGTTAAACCTTGAGCAATTTCCGCTATAATCCGCGCCCCCCTTTTTCGGCTGGCCCAGCGCGCGCTGTTTTCATGAAACTAATCGTAAAAGTCTTCCCCGAGATCACCATCAAGAGCCGCCCGGTACGGATGCGTTTCATCCGCCAATTGGCTAAAAACATCCGCACCGTGCTCCGCGACCTGGACCCGGCCGTGGTGGTGAACGGTGTGTGGGACAATCTCGAACTGGAAACCCGCGTCAGCGAGCCCAAAGCTCTGAAGGAGATGACCGAGCGCCTGAGCTGCATGCCGGGCATTGCGCATTTCCTGCAGGTCGATGAGTACCCGTTGGGCGATTTCGACGACATCGTCGCCAAGTGCAAGCAGCACTTCGGTGATTCACTGGCCGGGAAGATCTTCTCGGTGCGTTGCAAGCGCGCCGGCAAGCACGAATTCAGCTCGATGGATGTCGAAAAATACGTCGGCAGCCAACTGCGTCGTCAATGTGGTGCGGCCGGAATCTCGCTCAAAGAGCCGGAAATCGAAGTTCGCATCGAAATTCGCGACAAACGGTTGTTCGTGATCCACAGCCAGCACAACAGCATCGGTGGATATCCGCTGGGTGCCCTGGAACAGACGCTTGTGCTGATGTCCGGCGGCTTCGATTCCACCGTGGCGGCGTACCAGATCATGCGCCGTGGCCTGATGAGCCATTTCTGCTTCTTCAATTTGGGCGGAAGGGCCCATGAACTGGGCGTCATGGAAGTCGCGCACTTCATCTGGAAGAAGTACGGAAGCTCCCAACGCGTGTTATTTGTCAGTGTGCCGTTCGAGGAAGTACTGGGAGAAATTCTCGGGAAAGTCGATAACAGTCATATGGGCGTAGTTTTGAAGCGTATGATGTTGCGCGCTGCTTCCCGTATTGCTGATCGGCTGGACATTGAAGCGCTGGTCACCGGTGAAGCGATTTCCCAGGTGTCGAGCCAGACGTTGCCGAACCTGTCCGTGATCGACTGCGTGACCGACAAGCTGGTCTTGCGTCCGCTGATCGCCAGTCACAAGCAGGACATCATCGACCTGGCCAACGAAATCGGGACTGCCGACTTCGCCAAGCACATGCCGGAATACTGCGGGGTCATCTCGGTGAACCCAAAGACCCACGCCAAGCGTCCGCGCGTGGAGCATGAAGAGAAAGAATTCGACATGGCGGTCCTTGAGCGTGCGCTCGAGAACGCCAAGCTGGTACCGATCGATCGTGTAATCGACGAATTGGGCCAGGACTTGCAGATTGAAGAAGTCAGCGAAGCGCTGGCGGGGCAAATCATCATCGACATCCGTCACCCGGATGCCGCTGAAGATGATCCGCTGGCCCTGGCTGGTATCGAGGTACAAGCGATGCCTTTCTATGCATTGAACGCTCGTTTCAAGGAACTGGACCCTACTCGCCAGTACCTGCTGTATTGCGACAAAGGCGTGATGAGTCGCCTGCATGCCCACCATTTGCTCAGTGAGGGGCATGCCAATGTGCGCGTTTATCGACCGAGCTAAGAGCCCGGGGCTGTTTGCCTGTGGCCTGCGTCATCGGCCCCCCGACTCTGCCGTCAAGCTGTAACGGCAAGGCCTGACTCTACTGTTAATCGCTGCCAAGACTTGTCAGCACACCGAATCCTCTGATCGAGATACACAAGTGATCGAAAATCTACGCAACATCGCCATCATTGCTCACGTTGACCATGGTAAAACCACCCTGGTAGACAAACTCTTGCGTCAATCCGGCACCCTGGAGCGCAACGAGCTCAACGACGAGCGCGTGATGGACTCCAACGACCAGGAGAAAGAGCGCGGTATTACCATTCTGGCGAAAAACACCGCTATCAACTGGAACGGCTACCACATCAACATCGTGGACACCCCGGGCCACGCCGACTTCGGCGGCGAAGTTGAACGCGTAATGTCGATGGTTGACTCCGTTCTGCTGCTGGTTGACGCTCAAGACGGCCCTATGCCGCAAACCCGTTTCGTGACCAAGAAGGCTTTCGAAGCCGGCCTGCGTCCAATCGTGGTCATCAACAAGGTTGACCGTCCAGGCGCGCGTCCGGACTGGGTTCTGGACCAGATCTTCGACCTGTTCGACAACCTCGGTGCTACCGAAGAACAGCTGGACTTCAAAGTCGTCTACGCCTCGGCCCTGAACGGTATTGCCGGTCTGGAACACACCGACATGGCTGAAGACATGACCCCGCTGTACCAGTCGATCGTCGACAACGTACCTGCGCCGAAAGTCGACCGTGACGGTCCGTTCCAGATGCAAATCTCCGCTCTGGACTACAACAGCTTCCTGGGTGTAATCGGCGTTGGCCGTATCGCTCGTGGCCGCATCAAGCCGAACACTCCGGTTGTCGCTATCGACGCGGACGGCAAGAAGCGTAACGGTCGTATCCTGAAGCTGATGGGTCACCACGGTCTGCACCGTATCGACGTTGAAGAAGCAGCTGCCGGCGACATCGTCTGCATCAGCGGCTTCGACCAGCTGTTCATCTCCGACACTCTGTGCGACCCACTGAACGTCGAAGCGATGAAGCCGCTGACCGTTGACGAACCAACCGTTTCCATGACCTTCCAGGTAAACGACTCGCCTTTCTGCGGTAAAGAAGGCAAGTTCGTGACTTCCCGTAACATCAAGGAACGTCTGGACAAAGAACTGCTCTACAACGTTGCCCTGCGCGTTGAAGAAGGCGACACCGCCGACAAGTTCAAAGTCTCCGGCCGTGGTGAGCTGCACCTCTCGGTACTGATCGAAACCATGCGTCGCGAAGGCTTCGAAATGGGTGTTGGTCGTCCGGAAGTGATCATCCGCATGGTTGACGGCGTGAAGCACGAACCGTACGAAAACGTGACCATCGACCTGCCAGAAGAATCGCAAGGTTCGATCATGGAGCAGATCGGTATCCGTAAGGGCGACCTGACCAACATGGTTCCGGATGGCAAGGGCCGTGTGCGCCTTGAGTACAACATCCCGGCTCGTGGCCTGATCGGTTTCCGTAACGAGTTCCTGACCCTGACCTCCGGTGCAGGCATCCTGACCTCGATCTTCGACCGTTACGACGTGATGAAGTCCGGCGACATGTCCGGCCGTCAGAACGGCGTGCTGGTTTCGGTTGCTACCGGTAAGGCTCTGACTTACTCGCTGGAAACCCTGCAAGCTCGCGGCAAACTGTTCCTGGGTCACGGTGAAGACGTGTACGAAGGTCAAATCGTCGGCATCAACAGCCGCGACAACGACCTGGGCGTTAACCCAACCAAAGGCAAGAAGCTCGACAACATGCGTGCTTCGGGTAAAGACGAAACCATCGCTCTGGTTCCGCCTATCCGCTTCACTCTGGAACAGGCTCTGGAATTCGTTCAAGAAGACGAATTGTGCGAAGTCACTCCTAAGTCCATCCGTCTTCGTAAGAAGATCCTGGGCGAAAGCGAGCGTACCCGTGCTGCGAAGAAGTCCGGTAACTAAGTTCTTTAGTTAGCTGACAAAAAAACGCCCCCGACCGCAAGGTCGGGGGCGTTTTTGTTTGTCTGGGGTTTGTGCGGTGTTTGTGCTGGCCTCATCGCGAGCAGGCTCACTCCTACAGGGTTCTGTGCAAACACTGAAGATCCACTGTAGGAGTGAGCCTGCTCGCGATGGGGTCGGTTCAGACCGCGAGATTCTGGATCAGAACTTCTCGAGCGGCCGGCGGCTGGCGCTGGTCTCGCGCGCCACTTCCTTTGGCTTGTACGCGCAATACCCCGGTCGCGGCCCGATTTTCGGGTGGTTGCGGCAAGTGTCCGGGCGCTTTTCATAAATAGTGCACAGACGGCTCTTACGATCCAGATAGAGACAATCGTTGTTGCTCATGCGCTGAAGGGTGAAGATCTCGGTCTTCTGGCTATAGCGCTCGACGATCCCTTCCTTCTGCAGGCGCTTGGCGATGTTTTTCGCCGGCTCGCCGCGCTCGAACTCGTCGACGATGCCGATACGGATCAGATCCTTGATCTTGACCTCGACCGGTAGCGTGCAGCAGCTGGACACGCAGGAACCGCACATCGGCGCAGAGTACTTGGCCCAGGTATCGAGGCGATCGATCTCAGCGGCAGCGATCAGGTTGGGCTTCATCATCGGTTGTTACCAGCACGTGTATCAGGGCGCGCGATCATACCGGGACTGGTGGATTTTTGAACAACCTTTCGCCAGATTTTTTCTGTACCACCTCAATAGCACCGTTAATCCGGCACGGCCCCTGCATTGATTCAGGCACACGACAATGTAATGCCGACCTATCTCGCACTCTCAGGAAAAAACTGCCGAACCAGAGCCCCCCACCGTCTGTCAGACCGTCTAGGCTCAACAACTCCACGCTCGCTCGAGGTCCTATCGATGACTCAAGAACCACTTGTTCGCGAAGCTGAGGTGGCCGCATTCCGCGATGCCGTCTTGACCAAACTCACCTACGCGGTGGGTAAAGACCCGGATCATGCCTTCGACCACGACTGGTTTGAAGCCATCGCCCTGGCGGCACGGGACCACATGGTCGAGCACTGGATGGACCACACCCGGCAGATCTACCGCAAAGGGCAGAAACGGGTTTATTACCTCTCCCTGGAGTTCCTTATCGGTCGGCTGCTCTACGACAGCCTGAGCAACCTTGGCTTGCTCGACGTCGCCCGTGAAGCGCTGACCGAACTCGGCGTCGACCTCGAACGCATTCGCCTGCTGGAGCCCGACGCGGCGCTGGGTAATGGCGGCCTCGGTCGTCTGGCGGCGTGCTTCATGGAAAGCATGTCAACCCTCGGCATCGCCGGCCACGGATACGGCATTCGTTATGAACACGGTTTGTTCCGCCAGGCCATTGTCGATGGCTGGCAGCAGGAGCAGACCGAACATTGGCTGGACTTTGGCAACCCGTGGGAATTCGAGCGACCAGAAGTCGTTTACCCGATAGGCTTTGGCGGTAGCGTCGAAACCGTCACCGATGAAAACGGCAAGACCAAGCAAGTCTGGACCCCAGTGGAAACCGTCCGCGCGATTGCTTACGACACGCCGGTGGTCGGTTGGCGCGGGGCGAGCGTCAACACGCTGCGTCTGTGGCGTGCCCGGGCCATGGAAGATTTGCACCTGGAGCGCTTCAACGCCGGTGACCACTTGGGCGCGGTAGCGGAAGTGGCCCGGGCCGAAAGTATTTCTCGCGTGCTTTATCCAGCGGACAGCACCGAAGCCGGTCAGGAACTGCGCCTGCGTCAGGAATACTTTTTCGTCGCAGCCTCCTTGCAGGATTTGCTGCGCCGCCATCGCAACATGCACACCTCGGTGCTGACCCTGGGCGACCACGCGGCGATCCAACTCAACGACACTCACCCTTCGATTGCCGTGGCCGAATTGATGCGCCAGCTGGTCGATGTCTACGACGTGGCGTGGGATGCGGCGTGGCAAGTCACCGTCGACACGTTGTCGTACACCAACCACACGCTGTTGCCCGAAGCGCTGGAAACCTGGCCGGTCGGTTTGATGGAGCGGATGTTGCCACGGCACATGCAGATCATTTACCTGATCAATGCCCAACACATCGACTCCCTGCGGGCCAAGGGCATTCATGACTTCGACGTGTTGCGCGCGGTGTCGCTGATCGAAGAAGACAACGGTCGCCGCGTGCGCATGGGCAACCTTGCGTTCCTCGGCTCGCACAGTGTCAACGGCGTGTCCGGGCTGCACACGCAGCTGATGCGCAAAACCGTGTTCTCCGAACTGCACAAGCTCTACCCAGACCGGATCAACAACAAGACCAACGGCATCACCTTCCGCCGTTGGCTCTACCAGGCCAACCCCGAACTGACGTCGATGATGGTCGATGCCCTCGGGCCTGATTTGCTGGATAACCCCGAAGGACGCTTGCTCGACCTGGAACCGTTCGCCGAGAAATCCGCATTCCGCAAGGCATTCGCCGAACAGCGGCTGCACAGCAAAAAAGCCCTGGCCTACCTGATTCATGAACGGCTGGGAGTGGCGGTCAACCCGGCGGCGATGTTCGACGTGCAGGTAAAACGGATCCACGAATACAAACGCCAGTTGCTCAATCTGATGCACACCGTGGCGCTGTATCAGGCAATTCGGGCCGAACCGGAAATCGACTGGGTGCCGCGCGTGAAGATCTTCGCCGGCAAGGCCGCCGCCAGTTATCACCAGGCCAAGCTGATCATCAAGTTGACCAACGATATTGCCCGGGTGGTGAACAACGACCCGACCGTGCGCGGCCTGCTCAAAGTGGTGTTCCTGCCCAACTACAACGTCAGCCTGGCGGAGAGCATTATTCCGGCGGCGGATTTGTCGGAACAGATTTCCACCGCAGGCTTCGAGGCTTCCGGCACCAGCAACATGAAGTTCGGCCTCAACGGTGCACTGACCATTGGCACCCTGGACGGCGCCAACGTAGAAATGTCCGAGCGCATCGGCGTCGAACACATGTTCATCTTCGGTCTCAGTGCGCAGCAGGTCGAGGCGCGCAAACAGAACCACGAGTTCAATGCGACGCCGGACATCGCGGCGTCTCATCGACTCAATGACGTGCTGCAAGCAATTCGCGGCGGGGTGTTCTCGCCGGATGATCCGTCCCGTTACACCGGGCTGATTGATTCGCTGGTGGATTACGACCGTTTCCTGGTGTGCGCCGATTTCGACTCTTACTGGAATGCGCAGATGCGCGTCGAAGCCCATTGGCACGATTCCAAGGAGTGGTGGCGTTCGGCAGTGTTGAGCACGTCGCGGATGGGTTGGTTCTCTTCAGACCGGACCATTCGCGAGTACGCCACGGAAATCTGGAAGGCGCTGGAGTAACGTTTCGCAATAATTTGCGTGCACGGCCCGACGGTGTCGGGCCTGGTCGATATACTAAGCACCGGTTACACCGGATGGCACGTATTGGCAATCCATTGTGGGAGCGAGCCTGCTCGCGATAGCGGACTGACATTCAACATTGATGCTGAATGTCAGTCCGCTATCGCGAGCAGGCTCGCTCCCACAGGTTTGTGTGGTTTCACACTAAACTCTGCCAATGCTGTCTTTCCGGACTCGCCCCGTCGCGGGGCCGCTTAGGGATATCGACCATGCAATGGATTTTAATGCTGATCGGGCTGGTGCTCGGCTGGATACTTGACGAGTCGTTCAGCGATGCCCTGTTGGGCGCGTTGCTTGGGTTGGGCATTGGCCAGGCCGTTCGCATCACCCGTTTAGGTTCACAAGCCGCCGAGCAGCACCTTCTGCTGGAGCAGACGCAGGTTGCGCTGAATGCGGTGCAGCAACGCCTGGCCTTGCTGGAAGTGTCCGGCGTCAAAGTACCTGAAGCCAGCGAGCCAGTTGCCAGCGAGCCCGTACCTCCTCCTGAAGTTACCCCCGACGAAATCCCTGTCGAAACCCCTGTCGAAACCCCGGAACTGATCTGGGACCTGCCTCCCGAACTCGAACCAATCACCGCTGCGGCGGCTGAAACCAGCCGGCCACTGCCTGCCGACGCCTGGAAACCCGAGCCGGTCGTCCGGGAGCCTGCCACCCCGCGCGGCCCCAACCTCATTGATCGCGCCATCAGCGGTGCCCGCGCCTGGCTGTTCGGCGGTAACACTGTGCTGCGGGTCGGCGTGGTGCTGTTGTTCCTCGGTCTGGCCTTTTTACTGCGGTATGCGACCGAAGGCATGGTCGTGCCGATTGAACTGCGTTACGCCGGCGTCGCGGCGGCTGCGTTGGGGCTGCTCGGTCTGGGCTGGTGGCTGCGTCATCGCAACACCAATTACGCATTGATGCTGCAAGGCACCGGCATTGCCGTGCTGTACCTGACGGTATTCGCTGCCATGCGCTTGCATCCGCTGCTGGATCCGACGGCAGCGCTTGGTCTTCTGGTGGCGGTCACGGCGTTCTCAGCGATTCTGGCGATCACCCAGGATTCATTGGCGTTGGCCTGCGCCGCCGCGTTGGGCGGTTTTGCCGCGCCAATCCTGACGTCCACTGGCGCCGGCAACCACGTCGCGCTGTTCAGCTACTTCGCCTTGCTCAACGCCGGCATCCTCGCCATCGCCTGGTTCAAGGCCTGGCGTTTGCTCAACCTGATCGGTTTTGTCGGCACGTTCGGCATCGGTTTCGCCTGGGGCCTGCGTTCTTACACGCCAGAGTTGCTGTGGAGCACCGAGCCGTTCCTGATTGTGTTTTTCCTGATGTACCTGGCCATCGGCCTGCTGTTCGCCCGGCGCAAGTTGCTGGAAATGAGCGATGCGCCCGAGGACGACAGCCGCGAGGCGCTGCTGCGTTGGTCGGCGCGCAAAGGTGATTACGTCGACGGCACCATGCTGTTTGGTCCGCCGCTGGTGGGCTTCGGTTTGCAATTCGCGCTGGTCCAGCACCTTGAGTTTGCCGCCGCGTTCAGCGCGCTGGCGCTGGGCATGATCTACATGGGCCTGGCCCGTTTGCTGATGGGTGGCCGCGCGTTGTTGCTGGCAGAAACCTGTCTGGCACTGGGCGTGATCTTCGCCAGCCTCGCCATTCCATTGGGCCTTGATGCACGCTGGACAGCTGCGGCTTGGGCCGTCGAAGGCGCCGGGATTTTCTGGCTCGGCTTGCGTCAGCAACGTCCGTTGGCCCGGGCCTTTGCCTTGCTGCTTCAACTGGGCTCGGCGCTGGCGTTTCTCAGCGAGTTGCGGATCGGCGAAAGCAGCCTGCTCGATGGCTCACCGTTGGGCGCGTTGATGCTCGGCGTGGCGTTGCTGTTCAGCTTCTACCAATTGCGCCAAGCCTTGCCGGAGCATATCGCGCAATGGGAGCGCAAAGGGCTGCCGGTTCTGGCTTGCCTCGGCCTGACGTTCCTTTATCTGTTGGCGCCGTTGTTTTTCTTCACCCACGGTACGGCGATCAGTTGGGCGCTGGCCGGTCTGGTGACGTTGTTTGTCGGTCTGCGTCTGCAATCGCGCACGTTCCTGTTCACCGCGTTTGCCGTGCAGTTGCTCGGCGGTGCGTTGTTCCTGCTGCGGCTGCAAGGTGCCGGTGGTGAGTCTACGGCGGTGTTCAGCGCGGGCTGGAGCGGTTTGCTGAGCGCGTCCTTGATTGGTCTGGCCTTGATCGCCGGCATGCTGCTGGCAGCGCGCGATGAGATGGTGCGCAGCGACGTGCGACTGTTACGCGGGTTGTCGGTGGTGTTGCTGGCCGGTCTGGTGCTGATCAATCTGGCCGTGCTGTTCGTCCTGCCGTGGCAGACCGCGAGCGCGGTGTGGGCGGCCAGTGGTTTGTTCATCATCTGGTTGAGCCTGTATCTGAAACAGCGCGTGAGTTTTGTCTTCGGTTTGCTGTTGCAGGTGATCGGTGGCGCGGCGTTCCTGTTTGCCGGGCCGGACCTGCTCGGACCTTTGGCCAGCGAAGGACTGAAGCCGCTGGCGCACAGCGGTTTCTGGACGCCGTTGGTATTGGGTTTGGCAGCGCTGGTCGGGGCCTGGCGATTGCAGCTCGGCAACCACGCTTCGGCGTTCGATGTGTTGAGCTTGCAGCGTTTGTCCGAAGTGCTGCTGGTGTGGGGCGCGGGTTGGTGGGCGCTGGCGTGGATCAGTGAAGTGCTGCGTTTTGCCCCGGTCAATCTGCAAGCAACGCTGTTGCTGGTGGCTGCGACCATTAGCGTAGCGCTATGGACGGCGTTGGCGCTGCGCTTGAAATGGTCGTCGCTGGGGCTGCTGTGCACCTTGCTGATGCCGGCGGCCGGCGTGGTGTTGCTTGCGGCGTGGCACTCGCGCTATCACCCTGCGGCCAATTTTGGTTGGCTGGCCTGGACGGCGGTGTTCGTCGTGCATTCCATCTCGCTGAAGCGACTGGCGCCCATGTTACCGGCGCGCGCTGTGAGCGCCGCGCATGTGCTCGGCTGCTGGCTGTTGATCGGTGTGCTGGCGCTGGAGCTGCGTTACGGCTTGCTGCTGTTGTCCGAGCAATACAACGCCTGGCGCTGGTTGGGCTGGGCGATTCTGCCAAGCCTGTATCTGGTGCTGATGGCTGCGCCGCGCAATTGGCCGTGGCCGGTGTCGGCGTTTCCCCGGGAATACCGACTGTATGCGGCGGCACCGCTGGCGCTGTTGATGCTCGGTTGGTTTTGGCTGGCGAACGTCGTCAGCGACGGCACCGCCGAACCACTGCCGTATGTTCCGTTGATCAACCCGCTGGAGTTGGGCCTGCTGTTTGCGCTGTTCGGCGTCTACGCATGGTCGCGCAGCGCCGTGACGCAAGTAGCGATCCGCAAGGACTACGCCGAACACGCTACGCAATTGATCGCCGGGGTTTCACTGTTCCTGTTCTTTACCGCGTTGGTGATGCGCACGGCGCACCATTGGGGCGATGTGCCGTTCGAGTTCGATGCGTTGCTCGAATCGATGTTGGTGCAGGCCGGCCTGTCCATCGTCTGGACCCTGATGGCGCTGAGCCTGATGATCGGCGGTCATTTGCGCCATCGTCGCGAGGTCTGGCTGATCGGTGCGGCGTTGATCGGCGTGGTGGTGGCCAAGCTGTTCTTTGTGGAATTGAGTAACCGCGGCGGGCTCGCGCGGATCGTGTCGTTTATCGGCGTTGGCGTGTTGCTGCTGGTGGTGGGCTATTTCGCGCCGCTGCCGCCCAAGCGTGCCGAGGCTGCGCCGGAGTCTGAAAACCCGGCACCGGAAACCGAAGGAGTGTCGTCTTGAGTCAGAAGCTGAACCTGGGATGGTTGGGCGCGGTTGCGCTGGGTGTGACGCTGTCGGTCAGCGCCCAGGAGCAACCGGCGGATTTCACCACTCAAGTGCCGTTGTCCGTGAGCGGCGAAGGCCCGTGGTATCGCCTTGATTTACCGTTGAGCGTGCAGTTGAATGCGCGGCAAACCGACCTGAGTGATGTGCGTGTCTTCAACGCCGCCGGTCAGGTTCAGGCGTATGCCTTGGCGAGAGAACCGGCCCAAACCCGCGAAAATCGCACGCTGACCGATGTGAAGTGGTTCCCGTTGTACACCTCGGCAGATTCTACCGAGCGCGCGCCTGGCGTGCGGGTGCAGTCGAGTGCCAGCGGCGCGCTGATCGAAGTACAGCCGTCCAGTCAGCTGGAAGCGGGCGAAGAAGTGCTGCGCGGCTGGTTGCTCGATGCCAGCGCCATCAAGGCGCCGTTGCAGCAATTGGTCCTCGACTGGACCAGCGAGCGCGACGGCTTCCAGCAGTTCAGCATCGAAGCCAGCGACGACTTGCAGCATTGGCAGTCGTGGGGCCAAGGACAGGTCGCACGGCTGGCGTTTGCCGACGAACGGGTCGAGCAGCATGAAGTCAGCCTGCCGGGGCAATCGGCGCGCTATCTGCGCTTGTTATGGAGTTCACCACAACTGGCGCCGGCGCTGATGTCGGCGCAGCTGGAAAGCGCGAGCATCCACAGCTTGCCGCTGCCGTTGGTCTGGTCGCAACCGTTGGCCGGCAGCAGCGTGAAGACGGGGGAATACACCTGGCAATTGCCGATGGGGCTGAATGTCGAGCGGGTGCAGGTCGAACTGAGTCAGCCCAACAGTCTGGCACCGGTCACTTTGTCCGGTCGCCGCGAGAGCAGCTTGCCGTGGCAGCCGCTGGGCAGCGGCTTGCTGTATCGCCTGACCCAGAATGGCCAGGACGTGGTGCAGAACGAATTGCAGCTGCCGGGGCAAACCCTGCAGCAGTTGAAGCTGGTCGTGGACGAACGCGGTGGAGGCCTGGGCGCCGAAGCTCCGACGCTGAAGTATGCCGTGCGTCCGACGCGGCTGGTGTTCCTGGCGCGCGGGCCAGGGCCTTATACGCTGGCGCTGGGGAATACGACGGTGAAAGCGGCGAGCTTGCCGTTGTCGACGCTGATTCCCGATTACAGCGCGCAGAAGCTGGCGACATTGGGTAAGGCCGTGGTGGCGAGCGATGGCGTGGTTTCGCCGGTGTCTACATTAGTAGCGCCTGCGACGGCAGGCACGAACTGGAAGAAATTCGGGTTGTGGGCGGTGCTGTTGCTGAGCGTGCTGGTTCTGGCGGCGATGGCGTTCAGCTTGCTGCGCAAGCCCCCCCTCAAACCCTGAAAGCGGGTGCTGCGCACCCATCGCGAGCAGGCTCGCTCCCACAGTTGAATGCGTACCCATGTGGGAGCGAGACCGGCTTGCCGGCGAAAGCGGTTTATCGGTCGGTAAAAATGCCCGATTCGAACTACGCTCATCCCGGCACATGAACTCTCTTGGGCGTATCACGTCTGATAGGAGGAAATGCGCCTCGACTCGCGTTAAACTGCGCGGGTTTTTAGCCCCCCCATTCCACCGGAGCCTTCCATGTCCCGCGTTACCCTGAGTCGCTATTTGATTGAGCAGACCCGTAGCAACAACACCCCTGCCGATCTGCGTTTCCTGATCGAAGTGGTGGCGCGTGCTTGCAAAGAGATCAACCACGCCGTGTCCAAAGGCGCCCTCGGTGGTGTTCTGGGCAGCATGGGCACTGAAAACGTCCAAGGTGAAGTGCAGAAGAAGCTCGACGTGATCTCCAACGAGATCCTGCTCGAAGCCAACGAATGGGGCGGTCACCTGGCCGGCATGGCGTCCGAAGAAATGGACAATGCCTACCAGATCCCGGGCAAATACCCGAAAGGCGCCTACCTGCTGGTATTCGACCCGTTGGACGGTTCGTCGAACATCGATATCAACGCGCCGGTCGGTACGATTTTCTCGGTGCTGCGTTGCCCGAACGAATACCTGAGCCAGAATGAGCCCTTGAACGAAAAGGCTTTCCTGCAGCCAGGCACCGAGCAAGTGGCTGCCGGTTACGCGATCTACGGTCCACAGACCATGTTGATCCTGACCCTGGGTGATGGCGTGAAAGGCTTCACCCTGGACCGTGAAATGGGCAGCTTCGTGCTGACCCACGAAGACATCAAGATCCCGACTTCCACTCAGGAATTCGCGATCAACGCCTCCAATCAGCGCCACTGGGAAGCGCCGGTACAACGCTACGTCAGCGAATTGCTGGCTGGCGAAGAAGGCCCGCTGAAAAAGAACTACAACATGCGCTGGGTCGCCGCGATGGTCGCAGACGTGCACCGCATCCTGACCCGTGGCGGTCTGTTCATGTACCCACGCGACAGCCGCGAGCCGTCCAAGCCGGGCAAACTGCGTCTGATGTACGAAGCCAACCCGATGTCGTTCCTGGTTGAACAGGCTGGCGGCGCCTCCACCGATGGCCATCAGCGCATCCTCGACATCAAGCCTGACGGCCTGCATCAGCGTGTCGCCGTGTTCCTCGGTTCGAAAGAAGAAGTCGAACGTGTTACGGCTTACCACAAGGAATAAACCATGACCGCGCCCTGGCAGCCGTTGCTCGATTGGTGGTTCGGTAAGGCCGAATCGCCTAATGAAGTGGCGGCTGACAAGGGCAAGTTATGGTTCGGCAAGCGCGACAGCCAGGACCTCGAAGCGCAGACGCGTTTCGGGGACTGGGTCGAGCAGGCACTGGCCGGCGGACTGACTGACTGGGCGCAACGCCCCGAAGGTTGGCTGGCTCTGGTGCTGCTGCTCGATCAACTCCCGCGAATGATCTATCGCGACACTCCCAAATCTTTTTCCGGCGATCTCAGGGCTCAGGCACTGGTGGCGCAAGGCATTGCTGCGGATTTTGATCGGCAGTTGAGGCCTGTTCAGCGGGTGTTTATCTACCTGGTGATGGAGCATTGCGAGCATCTGGCAGTACAGAACGAAGCCGTTTCGCGGTTCATCGAATTGATGGCGCAGCAGCCGGAGGCTGATCGGGCTGTGTTTGCCGATAATCTGGATTATGCCGAGCGGCATCGGGACGTGATTGCGCGGTTTGGGCGGTTTCCGCATCGCAATGCGGTGTTGGGGCGGGAGTCTACGGCTGAGGAGTTGGAGTTTCTCCGCAGGCCAGGCTCGCGTTTTTAGACGCGATGGGCCTCGAACTTACGGATTCCCTTGAAACAGGCGTTTCATCAGCAGTGTTGGCAGGTTTTTCCGAGTATCGGCAATGATGTGGACATAGACCGTTTGGTCTCGTACTTCATAAATGATCCTGTTCATTCCTGAAAGTATTTGTCGGTACTGACTGAGGTGGAGCTTCTCTATTTCTTCAGGGATTGATCCTGAATAGGGTTGCGCTCCCAAGTGGCGGATGGCTGATTTCAAAGAGGTGTAGGTGCTTTGCCAGGTTTGGATGGAAAACTGTTTGATGAGATAGGTACGAAGTTCTTTTAAGTCTGTTTCGGCGGACTGAAGAATGACGACCTTTAAACTCATTGATGGTCAGCCTCGTCCAGTTCCGCGAAGACGTCTTCGGCATCGCGAAATTTGCCTTCTTCAATCTCACGATTACCCATTGCCAAGAGTTTTAAAAGGGCCATCGTGTCTTCTTGCTCTTCGAAGCTTTTCACGTCCATTACCACGAGCTTTGCTTCACCATTTTGGGTGATGACCAAGGGCTCACGGCTTTCTGTAATTGTTTTGACGATTTCTGCTGTATGGCTTTTCAGGTAGCTGATTGGCTTGATTTGAGATGAAAGCTTCATGGGGTGAGCCTCGCCAGGTTGAGTAGGACCGAGTTTAGTCTTAATTCAGTCCTGCGTCAGACGTTGTCGACCGGCGTTCTCTCAACGGGCATTGATCCAGGTTTTAGAGATTCATTGCAGCTGATGCCGCCTTCGCTGGCAAGCCAGCTCCTACATTGGATCTCCAGTGCGACAAAGATCCCCGTAGGAGCTGGCTTGCCAGCGAAGGGGCCCGCGAGAGCGCCTCAGATCCTGAAGCTACCCACCAACTGCTTCAACCGCGCCGCCTGCTGTTCTAGGTCAGCACAGGCCCGCAAGGTCGCCTGCAAGTTCTCCACGCCTTCCTGGTTCAGGGTGTTGATCTCGGTAATGTCGACGTTGATCGACTCCACCACAGCGGTCTGCTCTTCCGTCGCCGTCGCCACCGACTGGTTCATCCCGTCGATTTCACCAATACGCTGCGTCACGCTACCCAGGCGTTCCCCGGCCTGGTTGGCGATGCCGACGCTGCTTTCGCTCTGGCGCTGGCTGTCGGTCATGATGCTCACCGCTTCACGGGCGCCGACTTGCAGTTCCTCGATCATCTTCTGCACTTGCTGCGCCGAATCCTGAGTGCGGTGGGCGAGGTTGCGCACTTCATCCGCGACCACGGCAAAACCGCGACCGGCTTCACCGGCACGGGCCGCTTCGATGGCTGCGTTGAGCGCCAGCAGGTTGGTTTGCTGGGAAATGCTGGTGATCACTTCCAGAATCTGCCCAATGTTCACGGTGTTGCTGTTGAGCGTTTCGATGTTGCCGCACGAATCGCTGATCTTCGCTGACAGCTGCTGCATCGCGGCGATGGTTTTATCCACCACTTGCTGGCCGTCTTCGGCCAGGGAGCGGGCATCGCTGGAGTGCTGCGAGGCGAGGGCGGCGTTCTGGGCGATTTCCTGGGCGGCGGCGCCCAGTTCGTTGATCGCTGCGGCAACGCTGCTGGTGCGCGAAGCTTGCTGGTCGGAGTTGAACATCGATGAGTTCGATGCGGCAACCACGCGCAACGCGACTTCGTTGACCTGGCCGGTGGCCGAGGCCACTTCCCGAATCGAGGTATGAATACGTTCCACAAAGCGGTTGAACGAAGTGCCCAGGGCGCCGAATTCGTCTTGACCGTGGATGGTCAGGCGTTTGGTCAGGTCACCCTCACCTTCGGCGATGTCATGCATCGCGCGGCCCATGGTTAGCAGCGGCTGCATCAGGACGCTGATCAACATGCCCAGCAAGGCAATGATGATCACCACTGCGATCACCATGGCAATGATCGCCGAGGTGCGGAATTCGCTGAGCATCGAGAACGCGGTGTCCTGATCCAGCACCAGTGCCACGTACCAGTCCGCCGACGGCACGCCGTTGACGTGGGTGAAGGAGATGAACTGGGTTTTGCCGTCGAGCTCGACTTCTTTCATGCCCGGGCTGACTTTCGGTGCGCCGTTCGGGTAGGCGTCTGCCAGGCCCTTGAGCACCAGTTTGCTGTCCGGGTGGATCAGGATCTTGCCGTCGGCACTGACGATGAACGCATGGCCGTGGCCGCCGAAGTTCAGAGAGTTGATGATCGCGCTGACGCTGGACAGGTCGATGTCCGCGCCGGCGACGCCGATCATCTGGCCCTGATACTTCACGGGTGTGGCAACAGTAATTACTGGTTTGCCGGAAGACGCGGCGATGTACGGTTCGGTGACGATGGTCTGTTGCGCACTGTTGGCCGCCTTGTACCAGCCACGGGCACGTGGGTCGTAGTCGGCGGCACGATTGCCCGCCGGGACCGAAAACATCACACCGTCAGTGCCGCCGAAATAGCTCAGCTGGAAGTTGCTGGTGTACGCCGGCAGGTCGATGGCGCGTTTCAGGCTGGCCTGTGCGCTGCCGTCGACGGTGATCTGCTGGGACAACGATTGCAGCAACTGGATGCGGCTTTCCAGCCAGGTCTGGATGTTGTTGGTGGTCAGGCTGCCGAGTACCTGCATCGAGGATTCGGTACTGCTGCGCAAGGTCTGGCGCTGGCGGTAGTCGTTGAACAGGATAAAGCAGGCAAACGCAACGGCGACCACGAGGGCGGCTGCCAGCAGGATCTTGTGGCTGAATTTCATGTTTCTGGTCATTAAGTGCACTACCGCGGAGGGACTTGTCAGCGAGGGAGCGTGAATTGCCACAGTCGAGGGCTTTACGCTCCTTCTATGTCGACTGGCCAGCGCCAAAGATTAGGCGTCTTTTTGCAAAAACTGACGAAATACTCATTGGCTCAGGAAAGTGGCTGATTTTCGAAAAAAGGCAGACGAGCGGCCCTATAAATAGCACGGAGGTCGGGGAACCAGATGGGGGTTTTCTCTTCTAAGGTTCTGCTTGGCAGCCATGCCATTCCCCTTCGTCCCAGGAGTTTCACCATGTCGCTGCGATCTATCGCCTTGCTGTCGTTTTGCGTGTTGTTGGCCGCATGCAGCAAGGTCAATCAGGAAAACTACTCGAAGCTATCGACCGGCATGCCTAAGGCCGAGGTTGAAACGTTGCTGGGTAAGCCTGCTGATTGCTCGGGCGCACTGGGTATGTCCAGTTGCACCTGGGGCGACAAAAACAGCTTTATCAGCGTGCAGTATGCCGGTGACAAAGTATTGATGTTTTCCGGCCAAGGCCTGAAGTAAACCGGGGCGATGCGCCCACGGGAGAAAAATAATGAAGCGGTTATTACTCGTACTTTTTGCCGGCCTGGTATTGGCTGGTTGTGCCACTTCTGGCCCAGATCCGTTGGCGCCGAAAACCGTCAACAGCGTCAACCTCAAGCGTTACCAGGGGACCTGGTATGAGTTGGCTCGCATGCCCATGTATTTCCAGCGCGACTGCGCCCAATCCGAAGCCCATTACACCCTCAAGCCTGACGGTAACATGGCGATATTGAACCGCTGCCTGACGGCGCAATGGCAGTGGGAAGAGGTCAAGGGCACGGCTTATCCACAGGTGCCAGGCAAAGCCGACAAGTTGTGGGTCAAGTTCGATACCTGGCTTTCTCGTCTGATTCCGGGTGTGGCGAAGGGCGAGTACTGGGTGTTGTACGTCAGCGACGACTACAAGACCGCCATTGTTGGCGACCCGAGTCGCAAGTACCTGTGGCTGTTGGCGCGGACCCCGACCGTCAATGGTGTGGTGCGAGAGGAACTGCTGAGCAAGGCGCGTCAGCAGGGTTACGACACCTCGCGGCTGATCTGGCGTGCGTCGGAGACGCAGATGGCCAAGACCTCAAACTAACGGTCACCGAAAACCCAATGTGGGAGTGAGCCTGCTCGCGATAGCGGACTGTCAGTCAACATCATTGTTGAATCTGATGGCCTCATCGCGAGCAGGCTCGCTCCCACAATTGTTTCCGGTGTCAGCCTAAAAGTTCGCGCAGGACTTGGGTGAATGCGCGGTTGCTTTCTTCTTCCCCGGCATGACGCCCGTCGCGCACAACCCACTGGCCATTGACCAGCACATCGCGAACCTGGCGATCGCCGCCGGCAAACAACCAGCGATTCAGAATCCCGTCGCCACTGGCTGTTGCCAGGTACGGATCGTTGCCGTCCAGCACCAGCCAGTCCGCACGCTTGCCCACTTCCAACGCGCCAATCGGCTGACCCAGGGCCTGAGCGCCGCCATCCAGCGCCGCGTCGTACAGCGTGCGGCCGACCATCGGCTGATCCGCGCCATACAACCGATTACGCCGCTGATCGCGCAGACGCTGGCCGTATTCCAGCCAACGCAATTCTTCCACCACGCTCAAGGACACATGGCTGTCGGAACCAATACCCATGCGCCCACCCTGAGCGAGGAAATCCACCGCCGGGAAAATCCCGTCGCCGAGGTTGGCTTCGGTGGTCAGGCACAGACCGGCAATGGCTCGACTCTTGGCCATCAGCGTGACTTCTTCCGCGTTGGCGTGAGTGGCGTGAACCAGGCACCAGCGCTGATCGACCTCAGTGTTTTCGTACAGCCATTGCAGCGGGCGACGACCGCTCCAGGCCAGGCAGTCATCGACTTCTTTCTGCTGCTCGGCAATGTGGATGTGCACTGGGCATTGTTTGTCGCTGGCGGCCAGCACTTCGCTGATTTGCTGTGGCGTGACCGCGCGTAGCGAGTGGAAGCACAAACCCAGCGACTGCGCCGGTTGCCGGGCCAGAATCGGCTGCAAACGCGACTGAAGTTTCAGGTAGTTTTCGGTGCTGTTGATAAAGCGGCGCTGCCCGTCGTTCGGCGTCTGGCCACCGAAACCGGAATGGCTGTAGAGCACCGGTAACAGGGTCAGACCGATACCGGCGGAACTGGCGGCTTGGCTGATGCGCAGCGCCAGTTCGGCCGGGTCTGCGTAAGGCTGGCCGCTGGTGTCGTGGTGCACGTAGTGAAATTCCGCGACCGAGGTATAACCGGCCTTGAGCATTTCGATGTACAGCTGGCGGGCGATGACACCGAGTTGGTCCGGGCTGATTTTTCCGACGAGGCGATACATCAAATCGCGCCAGGTCCAGAAACTGTCATTCGGATTACCCGCCACTTCCGCGAGCCCGGCCATCGCTCGCTGGAAGGCATGGGAGTGCAGATTCGGCATGCCCGGCAGCAGCGGACCGCTTAGCCTTTCGGCGCCATCTGCGTGGGAATCGGCCTGGATATGGGTCAATACGCCCTCGGCGTTGACCTCAAGACGTACATTGTTGGCCCATCCACTAGGCAGTAGCGCGCGTTCGGCAAAGAAGGCGGACATGGTTCAGCACCCCATCGTGTGTTATTTGTATATACATATACAGACGTTTGCCTGCTCGGTAAACTCCGGCAAGCTAGCAACCTCTACTTAATGAACAAGGATTAACCGTGCCGACTCCGCCCCAAGTGTCACCGTTGGCCGCGAACATGGGCGACAGTCCGGCGCCCTTGTACGCCCGTGTCAAACAGATGATCACCCAGCAAATCGACAGTGGAAACTGGCCGCCGCATTACCGCGTGCCTTCGGAAAGCGAACTGGTCAGCCAGCTCGGTTTCAGCCGCATGACCATCAACCGCGCCCTGCGCGAAATGACCGCCGACGGTCTGTTGGTGCGCATGCAGGGCGTGGGTACGTTCGTTGCCGAGCCGAAAAGCCAGTCTGCGCTGTTTGAAGTGCACAACATCGCCGACGAGATTGCTTCTCGTGGTCATCGCCACACCTGCAAGGTGATAACCCTCGAAGAAGAGGCCGCCGGTTCCGAGCGCGCCCTGGCATTGGATATGCGCGAAGGGCAGAGGGTTTTCCACTCGCTGATCGTGCACTTCGAAAACGATATCCCGGTGCAAATCGAAGACCGTTTCGTCAACGCGCTGGTAGCCCCGGACTACCTCAAGCAAGACTTCACCCTGCAAACGCCTTACGCCTACCTGAACCAGGTAGCGCCGCTGACCGAAGGCGAGCACGTGGTCGAGGCGATTCTGGCCGAGGCGTCCGAGTGCAAGCTGTTGCAGATTGAAAAGGGCGAGCCGTGCCTGCTGATTCGCCGCCGCACCTGGTCCGGTCGTCAGCCAGTGACCGCCGCCCGTTTGATCCACCCCGGTTCCCGTCATCGTCTGGAAGGACGGTTCCATAAATAGAGAGCATAAATGAATGGTTTGAAGGTTTTACGCGCTATCGATTACCCGCGCATGCCGTGGAAAAACGGCGGTGGCAGCACTGAAGAAATTACCCGCGACGCAGGCGTCGGCCTTGATGGTTTCGGCTGGCGCCTATCGATTGCCGACATCGGCGAGTCGGGCGGTTTTTCGACGTTCACCGGTTATGAGCGCGTCATCACCGTGCTGCAAGGTGACGGCATGATCCTGCGGGTGGATGGTCAGGACACGCATCCACTGTTACCGCTGACCCCGTTTGCTTTCAGCGGTGAGAGCGAGGTGTCGTGCACCCTGCTCGGCGGGCCGATCCGCGATTTCAACCTGATTTACGCGCCGCAGCGTTATAGCGCGCGGTTGCAGTGGCTGACAGGCGAGCAGCGGTTTTTCAGTTCAGCGGGCACGGTGTTGGTGTTCAGCGTGAGTGAAACGCTGAAAGTGCAGGTCGGTAACAGCACCCAGCAACTGGGTCGCCATGATTGCCTGCAACTCGACGCAAACGCCGGGTTGCTGGAAGTCGCCGTTGACAACACATGCTGCATCATCGAATTAACTGCAAACTGATTTCCCTGTAGGAGCCCGGCTTGCCGGCGATGGCGATCCGATGGACGCTATCGCCGGCAAGCCGGACTCCTATCAAAAGCGATTCACCCCGCCTCAAATCCGCTACTCATACTGTTCCCCTTCGCGCACCAATTTGTTACCGAACGCCCCAGCGTGGCGCAAAACCACGCTCAGGTAACAGTCGTTCCCCCTTACGCAAAATCCCCCAGAAAAATTTCATCCCCCTCAAAACCCTTGATTTACAGGCTTTCCCGTCTCAAAAAAACTTTTCTTGAACACTCATCCAACAAGTTGGCCGCTTGATTGCATATGCTTGTATGTACAAGTAAAGACGTATGCGTATGAGTCGACCGAGACTCTCCGCAGCGTCCACTGATTCGCTTGTGGCGCGACGATGCGCACAGGCTGGCTTGCCCACCGCCCGGGTTGGTTTGAATTGATCGCTGAGGAGTCTTTTTCGTGACTGACAATACCCAGAAACCTACCAAGTTTCGTGACGTAGAAATTCGTGCCGCTCGCGGTAACAAGCTGACCGCCAAAAGCTGGCTGACCGAAGCGCCACTGCGCATGCTGATGAACAACCTCGACCCGGAAGTCGCCGAGAACCCTAAAGAGCTGGTGGTTTACGGTGGCATTGGTCGTGCGGCACGTAACTGGGAATGCTACGACAAGATCGTCGAAAGCCTGACCAACCTGAACGACGACGAGACGCTGCTGGTGCAATCCGGCAAGCCGGTCGGCGTGTTCAAGACCCACAGCAACGCACCGCGCGTGCTGATCGCCAACTCCAACCTGGTTCCACACTGGGCGAGCTGGGAACACTTCAACGAACTCGACGCCAAAGGCCTGGCCATGTACGGCCAGATGACCGCCGGCAGCTGGATCTACATCGGCAGCCAGGGCATCGTCCAGGGCACCTACGAAACCTTCGTCGAAGCCGGTCGCCAACACTACAACGATGACCTGAAAGGTCGTTGGGTCCTGACCGCAGGCCTCGGCGGCATGGGTGGCGCTCAGCCTCTGGCCGCAACTCTGGCCGGTGCCTGCTCGCTGAACATTGAATGCCAACAGGTGAGCATCGATTTTCGCCTGAACAGCCGCTACGTCGACGAGCAAGCCACTGACCTCGACGACGCTTTGGCCCGCATCGCCAAATACACCAAAGAAGGCAAGGCGATTTCCATCGCTCTGTTGGGTAACGCGGCAGAAATCCTGCCGGAACTGGTTCGTCGTGGCGTGCGCCCGGACATGGTCACCGACCAGACCAGCGCCCACGACCCGCTCAACGGTTACCTGCCAGCCGGCTGGACCTGGGAAGAGTACCGCGCTCGCGCCAAGACCGAGCCGGCTGCCGTGGTCAAAGCCGCCAAGCAATCGATGGCCGTACACGTTAAAGCGATGCTGGATTTCCAGAAAATGGGCATCCCGACCTTCGACTACGGCAACAACATCCGTCAGATGGCCCAGGAAGAAGGCGTGGAAAACGCATTCGACTTCCCAGGCTTCGTACCGGCTTACATCCGTCCTCTGTTCTGCCGTGGCATCGGTCCATTCCGTTGGGCTGCACTGTCGGGCAACGCCGAAGACATCTACAAGACCGACGCCAAGGTCAAAGAACTGATCCCGGACGACGCCCACCTGCACAACTGGCTGGACATGGCCCGCGAGCGCATCAGCTTCCAGGGTCTGCCGGCGCGTATTTGCTGGGTAGGTCTGGGCCTGCGTGCCAAGCTCGGTCTGGCGTTCAACGAAATGGTGCGTAGCGGCGAACTGTCGGCACCGATCGTGATCGGTCGTGACCACCTGGACTCCGGTTCGGTAGCCAGCCCGAACCGCGAAACCGAATCGATGCAGGACGGTTCCGACGCTGTGTCCGACTGGCCACTGCTCAACGCCCTGCTCAACACTGCGAGCGGCGCGACCTGGGTTTCCCTGCACCACGGCGGCGGTGTCGGCATGGGCTTCTCCCAGCACTCGGGCATGGTGATTGTCTGCGACGGTACGGACGAAGCGGCCGAGCGAATTGCTCGCGTCCTGCACAACGACCCGGCGACCGGCGTAATGCGTCACGCCGATGCCGGTTACCAGATCGCCATCGACTGCGCCAAGGAACAAGGGCTGAACCTGCCGATGATCACCGGCAAATAACGCAAAACCTGTAGGAGCAAAGCTTGCTCGCGATGAACGATAACGCGGTGTATCAGATACGCCGCCATCGCGAGCAAGCTCGGCTCCTACAGGGATTGAGTGAACCCAAATAACAATCCACAGAGGTTGAACCATGGCTGTTAACAGCGATCGTGCAGGCAGTAAACCGTTGATCGAGAAACGTTCGATCGACTACATCCCGGAAGCGGAGAGACACGGTCGTCTGTTGAGCCAGTTCACCCTGTGGATGGGTGCCAACCTGCAAATCACCGCGATTGTCACCGGGGCCTTGGCCGTGGTGCTGGGTGGTGATGTGTTCTGGTCGTTGATCGGTCTGTTGATCGGTCAATTGCTGGGCGGTGGCGTGATGGCGCTGCACGCGGCGCAAGGGCCGAAGCTTGGCCTGCCACAGATGATTTCCAGTCGTGTGCAATTCGGCGTTTATGGCGCGGCCATCCCGATCGTGCTGGTCTGCTTGATGTACCTCGGTTTCACCGCAACGGGCACCGTACTTTCCGGCCAGGCGCTGGGCCAGTTGTTTGGCGTCAGCGACACCGTCGGTATCCTCCTTTTCGCCAGTGTCATCGTGCTGGTCACGGTGCTCGGTTATCGGGTGATCCATTGGATCGGCCGTGTTGCCAGTGTCATTGGCGTGATTGCCTTTGTTTATCTGTTCAGCCGTCTGATGAACCAGGTTGACGTTGGCGCACTGTTGCAAATCCGCCACTTCAGCTGGAGCAGTTTCCTGCTCGCGGTGTCGCTCGCGGCATCCTGGCAGATCGCCTTCGGCCCTTATGTGGCTGACTATTCTCGCTACCTGCCGAGCAAGATTTCCTCGGTGAAAACTTTTTTTGCCGCAGGCGCAGGTTCGGTCATTGGTGCACAGGTGGCGATGGTCCTCGGCGTGTTCGCTGCCGCTTCGGCCAACGGGCAATACGCCGGCCACGAAGTGGCCTACATCGTTGGTCTGGGTGGTACCGGTGCCACCGCTGCGCTGCTGTACTTCAGCATCGCGTTCGGCAAGGTCACCATTTCCACGCTGAATTCGTACGGCAGCTTCATGTGCATCGCGACCATCATCAGCGGCTTCCGTGGTGACCTGAAGGTCACGCGCTTGCAGCGTCTGGTCTTCGTGCTGGTCATCGTCGGTGCTGCGACCCTGATGGCGTTGCTCGGTCAGCACTCGTTCCTTGGTGCATTCAAGTCCTTCATCCTGTTCCTGCTGGCGTTCTTTACGCCATGGAGCGCGATCAACCTGGTGGACTACTACTGCATCACCCGCGAGCGCTATGACGTGCCGGCGCTGGCCGATCCGAACGGTCGCTACGGCCGTTGGAACGCCCTCGGTATCAGCGTTTATGTCTTTGGTGTGCTGGTGCAACTGCCATTCATCTCTACCAAGTTCTATACCGGTCCGCTGGTGGACGCCCTGGGTGGTGTGGATATTTCCTGGATCATCGGTCTGGTGCTTCCAGCAGGCCTGTATTACGTGTGTGCGAAAAAATGGCACGGCACAGTGCCCGATCAACTGATTCTGCCGGTCGAGCAGGACAGCGTTGTACAACCTAAAACAAGCGGGACCGGTCGCGTTGCGACGCAGGCCTGATTGGACGTGGACAGGGCTGGATGCCTCTTGACTGCCGTAAGCCAATTCATGATTAGGAGCGTCACAACAATGAAATCGAACAAGACCCTGCTGACCACATTGCTTTCCATGGGCCTGCTCGCCAGTGCCGGCGCCACTCAGGCTGCCGGTTGGTGCGAGTCGGGCAAACCGGTGAAATTTGCCGGCCTGAACTGGGAAAGCGCCATGCTCCTGACCGACGTGATGCAAGTCGTGTTGGAGAAAGGCTACGACTGCAAGACCGACAGCCTGCCGGGCAACTCCATCACCATGGAAAACGCCCTGAGCAGCAACGATATTCAAGTGTTTGCCGAAGAGTGGGTCGGCCGCAGTGAAGTCTGGAACAAGGCTGAGAAGGCCGGCAAAGTGGTTGGTGTCGGCGCTCCTGTCGTGGGCGCGGTAGAAGGTTGGTATGTGCCACGTTATGTGGTCGAAGGCGACGCCAAACGCAAGTTGGAGCCTAAAGCCCCGGACCTGAAAGCCATTGCTGATCTGGGCAAATACGCCTCCGTGTTCAAGGACCAGGAAGAGCCTTCCAAGGGCCGTTTCTACAACTGCCCGGCTGGCTGGACTTGCGAGCTGGATAACAGCGAAATGCTGAAGAGCTACGGCCTGGAAAGCACCTACACCAACTTCCGCCCAGGCACCGGCCCGGCGCTGGATGCCGCCGTACTCTCGAGCTACAAGCGTGGCGAGCCGATCCTGTTCTACTACTGGTCGCCAACCCCGCTGATGGGCCAGGTTGACCTGGTCAAGCTCGAAGAGAAACCAGGCGTGAACAAGACTGTGGATATCAAGGTCGGCCTGTCCAAGACGTTCCACGACGAAGCCCCGGAACTGGTGGCCGTGCTGGAAAAGGTCAACGTGCCGATTGACATCCTCAACCAGAACCTCGGGCGCATGACCAAAGAGCGGATCGAGTCGCCAAAACTGGCCAAGATCTTCTTGAAGGAACATCCTGAAGTCTGGCACGCGTGGGTGAGCGAAGACGCAGCCAAGAAAATCGACGCGGCCTTGTAGGTTGGGCCTCTCCGACTGTCGGCAACGGCAGTCGGACGCTTGATCGCAACCCCTTGATTGAGAGTCTCTTATGTTTCCCGAAAGCTTTACCTTTTCCATCGCCGACTGGGTCAACAGTTGGGTCGATACGCTGGTCACCAACTACGGCGACGTGTTCCGGCAGATCTCTGACACGCTGCTGTGGGCCATCGTCAATCTTGAAGGGCTGCTGCGCGCGGCGCCCTGGTGGCTGATGCTGGCCATCGTCGCGGGCGTTGCCTGGCACGCGACCCGCAAAGTCGTGACCACGAGTGTGATTGTCGGCTTGTTGTTCCTGGTGGGCGCGGTCGGCCTCTGGGACAAGTTGATGCAAACCCTGGCGCTGATGATGGTCGCGACGATCATTTCGGTGCTGATCGGCATTCCGCTAGGCATTCTCTCGGCACGCAGCAATCGCCTGCGTTCGGTGCTGATGCCGATGCTGGATATCATGCAGACCATGCCGAGCTTCGTGTACCTGATTCCGGTGCTGATGCTGTTCGGTCTGGGCAAGGTGCCGGCGATTTTCGCCACTGTGATTTATGCCGCACCGCCGCTGATTCGCTTGACCGATCTGGGCATTCGCCAAGTTGACGGGGAAGTGATGGAAGCGATCAACGCCTTCGGTGCCAACCGCTGGCAGCAACTGTTTGGCGTGCAACTGCCCCTGGCCCTGCCGAGCATCATGGCCGGGATCAACCAGACCACCATGATGGCGCTGTCGATGGTAGTGATTGCCTCGATGATCGGTGCTCGTGGCTTGGGTGAAGACGTACTGGTGGGGATTCAGACCCTCAACGTCGGACGTGGCCTGGAAGCCGGTCTGGCGATCGTGATTCTGGCTGTGGTGATCGACCGCATTACACAGGCGTACGGTCGGGCACGGCATGAGGTGAGCAAATGAACAACGCGACCGTGAGCAAGATCGAAGTCAAAAACGTCTTCAAGATTTTCGGCAACCGTTCCAAGGATGCACTGGCGATGATTGGCCAGGGCAAAACCAAAGATCAGGTGCTGGCCGAAACCGGCTGTGTGGTCGGCGTGAACGATTTGTCCCTGAGCATCGGCACTGGCGAGATCTTCGTGATCATGGGCCTGTCGGGTTCGGGTAAATCGACCCTGGTGCGCCACTTCAACCGCCTGATCGACCCGACCAGCGGCGCGATCCTGGTGGACGGCGTGGACATCCTGCAATACGACATGGAAGCCCTGCGCGAATTTCGCCGGCACCGGATCAGCATGGTGTTCCAGAGCTTCGGCCTGCTGCCGCACAAGACCGTGGTGGATAACGTTGCCTACGGCCTGAAAGTGCGCGGCGAGAGCAAGCAAATGTGTTCCGAGCGTGCGTTGCACTGGATCAACACCGTGGGCCTCAAGGGCTACGAAAACAAATACCCGCATCAGCTTTCGGGTGGCATGCGTCAGCGTGTGGGCCTGGCCCGCGCCTTGGCGGCGGACACTGACATCATCTTGATGGACGAAGCGTTCAGCGCCCTTGACCCGTTGATCCGTGCCGAGATGCAGGACCAGTTGCTGGAGCTGCAAAAGACCCTGCACAAGACCATCGTCTTCATCACCCACGACCTCGACGAGGCCGTGCGCATCGGCAATCGCATTGCGATTCTCAAGGACGGCCGCCTGATTCAGGTCGGCACCCCGCGAGAGATCCTGCATTCGCCGGCGGATGAGTATGTCGACCGGTTTGTGCAGCGTCGGGCGGCGGTGGTTTAACAGGTTTGTGTCGGCTGTGCCGGCCCCATCGCGGGCAAGCCATGCTCCTACAGGTTCGGAAGTAATCTGTAGGAGCAAAGCTTGCTCGCGATAGCGTCGGTGAAGCGGCAACAAAATTCAGGTTTGTACGCAGAGGTCAAAGATGTCCCAGGCTGAAAAAATCGTTATCGCCGATGCACTCGTGCGTTGGCAGGATGTGGTGGCCGTCGCTCGTCATGGCGCACAGCTTGAGCTGTCGGCGCCGGTCTGGGCACGTATTGAAAACGCCCAGGGCATCGTCCAGCGCATCGTCACCAGCGGCGAGCGCGCCTACGGCATCAACACCGGGCTGGGCGCGTTGTGCAACGTCTCCCTGCAAGATGAACAACTCAGCCAGTTGTCGCGCAACACGCTTCTCAGCCACGCCTGTGGCGTGGGTGCACCGCTGACCAACGAACAGACTCGCGCGATCATGTGCGCCGCCGTCGTCAACTACAGCCACGGCAAATCCGGCCTGCACCGCCAAGTGGTCGAAGCCTTGCTGGCGTTGCTCAACCGTGGCATCACCCCGCAAGTGCCGTCCCAGGGTTCTGTCGGCTACCTGACGCACATGGCGCACATCGGCATTGCGCTGCTGGGTGTCGGCAATGTCAGCTATCGCGGGCAAATCGTTTCCGCTCAGCGAGCCTTGGCCGAAGAAGGCCTGCAACCGGTCAAGCTCGGCGCCAAGGACGGTTTGTGCCTGGTCAACGGCACACCGTGCATGACCGGCCTCAGCTGCCTGGCGATTGCCGACGCCGCGCATTTGCTGCAGTGGGCCGACGTGATCGGCGCCATGAGTTTCGAAGCCCAGCGCGGTCAGATCGATGCGTTCGACGCCGAAATCATCGCGCTCAAGCCGCACCCGGGCATGCAGCAAGTCGGGATCAATTTGCGCGCGGTGCTCGATGGCAGTGAAGTGATCGCCAGCAGCAAAGGCATTCGCACCCAGGACGCCTTGAGCATTCGCTCGATCCCGCAGGTCCACGGCGCTGCCCGTGACCAGCTGGTTCACGCGACCAGACAGATTGAAAACGAACTCAACGGCGCCACCGACAACCCATTGGTGCTGGGCACGCCGGAGAACTACCGCGTCGTTTCCCAGGCCAACCCGCACGGTCAATCCGTAGCAATGGCGGCGGACCTGCTGGCCATCGCCATGGCCGAAATCGGCTCCATCGCCGAGCGGCGCCTCGACAGGTTGATCAACCCCCACGTCAGCGGACTGCCGGCGTTTCTGGTGGCCAATCCGGGCGTCAACTCCGGGATGATGATCGTCCAGTACGTCGCCGCTTCCCTGTGCGCGGAAAACCGTCAATTGGCGCAACCGGCCGTGCTCGACAACTACGTCACGTCCGGCTTGCAGGAAGACCACTTGAGCATGGGCACCAACGCCGCGCTGAAGCTGCATCGTGCCTTGGAAAACTGCACGCAGATCCTCGCCATCGAGTACCTGCTGGCATCTCAGGCATTCGAGTTCCTCAAAGAACAGCGCTTCGGCGCTGGCACCGATGCGGCGTGGCGTCTGCTGCGTGAGCGCGTTCCTGCCTACGATCAGGATCGCTGGCTGGCACCGGACATCGCTGCGGCCGCCGCTGTATTGAAAGAACAGAATTTGCTGCACAACGCTGTACCGAACCTGAACTGACTTCCAATAAAAACCAGCGTGCCAAGGCGCCAGCCCCCTCATGAAGGGGGAGGCGACGGACAACGGATATTTCCGGAGCGTCTGGTCTGCCTCTCTAAACAGAGAGCATTAACAACTCTCAAAAGGAGCACAAAATGACTGCGCTAAACCTGATTCCCGGCCAACTGAGCCTCGCCCAACTGCGTGATGTCTATCAGCAGCCGGTGAAACTGACCCTCGACCACAGCGCCTCGGCACAGATTGAAGCCAGCGTTGCCTGCGTGGAACAGATCCTCGCCGAGAATCGCACCGCCTACGGCATCAACACCGGTTTCGGCCTGCTGGCCTCGACCCGCATCGCCAGCGAAGACCTGGAAAACCTCCAGCGCTCGCTGGTTCTGTCTCACGCCGCCGGTGTCGGCGAGCCGATCAGCGACGCCTTGGTGCGCCTGGTCATGGTGCTCAAGGTCAACAGCCTGAGCCGTGGTTTCTCCGGTATTCGTCGCGTGGTCATCGACGCGCTGATCGCGCTGATCAACGCCGAGGTCTACCCGCACATCCCGTTGAAAGGCTCGGTCGGTGCTTCCGGTGACCTGGCACCGTTGGCCCATATGTCGCTGGTGCTGCTGGGTGAAGGCAAGGCCCGCTACAAAGGCGAGTGGATGGAAGCCACCGAAGCGCTGAAAATCGCCGGTCTGACCCCGCTGACCCTGGCCGCAAAAGAAGGCCTGGCGCTGCTCAACGGCACTCAGGTGTCGACCGCTTACGCGCTGCGCGGTTTGTTTGAAGGCGAAGACCTGTTCGCTGGCGCTGTTGCGCTGGGCGCGTTGACCGTTGAAGCGGTATTGGGCTCGCGCTCGCCGTTCGATGCACGCATCCACGCCGCCCGTGGCCAGAAAGGCCAGATCGACGCCGCTGCCGCTTACCGCGACCTGCTGGGCGAGCGCAGTGAAGTGTCTGACTCGCACGAAAACTGCGAAAAGGTCCAGGACCCGTACTCTCTGCGCTGCCAGCCACAAGTCATGGGCGCTTGCCTGACTCAGTTCCGTCAGGCCGCCGAAGTGTTGGAGGTCGAAGCCAACGCCGTCTCCGATAACCCGCTGGTGTTCGCCGCTGAAGGCGACGTGATTTCCGGCGGTAACTTCCACGCCGAACCAGTGGCCATGGCGGCTGACAACATGGCGCTGGCCATCGCTGAAATCGGTTCCCTGAGCGAACGCCGCATCTCGCTGATGATGGACAAGCACATGTCGCAACTGCCGCCGTTCCTGGTGGCCAACGGTGGCGTGAACTCCGGTTTCATGATCGCTCAGGTGACTGCAGCGGCACTGGCCAGCGAGAACAAGGCCCTGGCGCACCCGCATTCGGTGGACAGCCTGCCGACCTCGGCGAACCAGGAAGACCACGTGTCCATGGCCCCGGCGGCGGGCAAGCGCCTGTGGGAAATGGCGGAAAACACTCGCGGTGTTCTGGCCGTGGAATGGTTGGCGGCGGCTCAGGGCCTGGACTTGCGTGAAGGCCTGAAGAGCTCGGCAAAACTGGAAAAGGCTCGCGCCATCCTGCGTAACGAAGTGCCGTTTTATGAGAAGGACCGCTTCTTTGCTCCGGACATCAATGCGGCGACTGAATTGTTGGCCTCGCGTTGCCTGAACGAGCTGGTGATGGCGAAGTTGCTGCCTAGCCTCTAAGGGCGCCTTCGCTGGCAAGCCAGCTCCTACAGTGGATCGCATGAACCCTGTAGGAGCCGGCTTGCCGGCGATTCGATTTTGCGTCGAATAAGAATAATTAAGGACGAGAAATGCAACAGCCAGCAAAAGGTTTGAAACGCGGGCTTTCTGCCCGACATATTCGCTTCATGGCGCTGGGGTCGGCGATCGGCACCGGGCTGTTTTACGGTTCTGCCTCGGCCATTCAAATGGCCGGGCCCGCGGTATTGCTCGCCTACCTGATCGGTGGCGCAGCGGTGTTCATGGTCATGCGCGCCCTCGGTGAGATGGCGGTGCACAACCCGGTGGCCGGCTCTTTCGGTCAGTACGCCAGCACCTATCTGGGGCCGATGGCGGGCTTCATCCTCGGTTGGACCTACGCGTTCGAAATGGTCATCGTCGGCATGGCCGACGTCACCGCGTTCGGTATTTACATGGGCTTCTGGTTCCCGGAAGTCTCCCGCTGGATCTGGGTGCTGGGCATCGTTTCGGTGGTCGGCGGCTTGAACCTGTGCAACGTCAAGGTCTTCGGTGAAATGGAGTTCTGGCTGTCACTGCTCAAGGTCGCAGCCATCGTCGCGATGATTCTGGGTGGCTTCGGCATCATGCTGTTCGGCATCAGCACGGCCCCCGGCGCCCAAGCGACCGATATCAGCAACCTCTGGAGCCATGGCGGTTTCATGCCCAATGGCGTGGGTGGTCTGATCGCCTCGTTCGCGGTGGTGATGTTCGCATTCGGCGGGATTGAAATCATCGGCGTGACCGCCGGTGAGGCCAAAGATCCGCAGCATGTGCTGCCTAGAGCGATCAATGCCGTACCGTTGCGTATTTTGCTGTTCTACGTGCTGACCATGTTCGTACTGATGTCGATCTTTCCATGGCAGCAGATCGGCAGCCAGGGCAGTCCGTTCGTGCAGATTTTCGACAATCTGGGCATCAGCTCGGCGGCGACCATCCTCAATATCGTGGTGATCTCGGCGGCGATCTCGGCCATCAACAGCGACATCTTCGGCGCTGGCCGCATGATGTACGGTCTGGCCCAGCAAGGGCACGCACCTAAGGGCTTCGCCCGTTTGTCGCGTAATGGCGTGCCATGGATGACCGTGGTGGTGATGAGTGCCGCGCTGCTGCTGGGTGTGCTGTTGAACTACCTGATTCCGGAAAACGTGTTTCTGTTGATCGCCTCCATCGCGACCTTTGCCACGGTATGGGTCTGGCTGATGATTCTGTGTACCCAGGTGGCCATGCGTCGTTCCATGAGTGCCGAGCAGGTCGCACAACTGAAGTTCCCTGTACCGTTCTGGCCCTATGCGCCGATGGCGGCGATTGCCTTCATGCTGTTCATTTTCGGCGTGCTGGGTTATTTCCCGGACACCCAGGCGGCGCTGATCGTCGGTGTGGTCTGGATCGTGCTGCTGGTGCTGGCCTACCTGACGTGGGTGAAACCGGCGGCGGGCCAGGCGGCACTGGTAGAGCAGGAACCTTCTTTTTCACATCAATAACCTAACGGAGGCCACGGATGAAAACTCTCTGGCAACACTGCCACGTCGCAACCATGGCACAAGGCGTCTACTCGATCATCGAGGACGCGGCCATCGTGACGTCAGGTGCGCTCATTGAGTGGATCGGCCCGCGCGCTGACCTGCCGACGGGTGAATACCCGGCCGTCAACGATTTGCAAGGGGCCTGGGTAACGCCGGGCCTGATCGACTGCCACACCCACACGGTGTTTGGCGGTAACCGCAGCGGCGAATTCGAACAGCGCCTGCAAGGCGTCAGCTACGCGGAAATCGCCGCGGCCGGTGGCGGCATCGCCAGCACCGTGCGCGCCACCCGCGCGGCGACCGAAGACGAACTGTTCGCCAGCGCCGCCAAACGTCTGAAAAGCCTGATGCGCGACGGCGTGACCACGGTCGAAATGAAGTCCGGCTACGGCCTCGACCTGGCCAGCGAGCGCAAGATCCTGCGGGTTATTCGTCGTCTCGGCGCCGAACTGCCGGTGAGCGTGCGCAGCACGTGCCTGGCCGCCCACGCCTTGCCGCCGGAATACGCCGATCGTGCCGACGACTACATCGATCACATCTGCGCCGAGATGCTCCCGGCTCTGGCCGCCGAAGGGTTGGTGGATGCGGTGGACGCCTTCTGCGAATACCTGGCGTTCTCGCCGGCGCAGGTCGAGCGTGTGTTCATCACCGCACAGGAACTCGGATTGCCGGTGAAGCTGCACGCCGAGCAACTGTCGTCATTGCACGGTTCGAGCCTGGCGGCGCGTTATCACGCACTGTCGGCGGATCACCTGGAGTTCATGACCGAGGACGACGCCATCGCCATGGCCAAGTCCGGAACCGTCGCAGTGCTACTGCCGGGTGCGTTCTACTTCCTGCGTGAAACCCAATTGCCGCCGATGGATGCGCTGCGCAAACACGGCGTGAAAATCGCCATCGCCAGCGACCTCAACCCCGGCACCTCGCCAGCGCTGTCGTTGCGCTTGATGCTGAACATGGCTTGCACCTGTTTCCGCATGACCCCGGAAGAAGCCTTGGCTGGCGCGACCCTTCATGCCGCCACTGCACTGGGCTTGGCCGACACCCACGGTTCGCTGGAAGCCGGCAAGGTCGCGGATTTTGTCGCCTGGCAAATTGATCGTCCGGCCGACCTGTCGTACTGGCTGGGCGGTGACCTGGAAAAACGCGTCGTGCGTCACGGCGTCGAGACAAGCGTTTAGGAGAGCAGTTGTGGATAAGGTTCTGAACTTCAAACAAGGCCGCGTGCCGCTGCTGATCAGCATGCCCCACGCTGGCGTGCGCCTGACTCCGGCGGTCGAAGCCGGGTTGATTCCCGACGCCCGCAGCCTGCCGGATACTGACTGGCACATTCCGCAGCTTTACGACTTTGCCGCCGAACTGGGTGCCAGCACCCTGGCCGCCGAGTATTCGCGGTTCGTCATCGACCTGAACCGGCCGTCCGACGACAAGCCTTTATATGTAGGCGCCACCACCGGTCTGTATCCGGCAACGCTGTTCGATGGCATACCGTTGTTCCGCGAAGGGCTGGAGCCGTCGAAAGAAGAACGCGCGACCTATCTGGAGCAAATCTGGACGCCGTATCACACGACCTTGCAGAACGAGCTGGCGCGACTGAAAGCCGAGTTCGGTTATGCATTGCTGTTCGACGCACACTCGATCCGCTCGATCATCCCGCACCTGTATGACGGCAAGCTGCCGGACTTCAATCTCGGCACTTTCAATGGCGCCAGTTGCGATCCTGAGTTGGCCAGCCAGCTGGAAGCCATTTGCGCGCGCCACGGCGATTACAGCCATGTGCTGAATGGCCGCTTCAAGGGCGGCCACATCACCCGGCATTACGGCAACCCGGCGGAGAACATTCATGCCGTGCAACTGGAGTTGGGGCAGTGCACTTATATGGAAGAGTTCGAGCCGTTCCGCTATCGCCCGGACCTGGCTGCGCCGACGCAAGTGGTGCTCAAGGAGTTGCTGCAAGGGCTGCTGGCTTGGGGTGAAAACCACTACAACGCCTAACCCGGTGGCAAGGGCGGTGAGGGCGTTTGTCGGAACGCCGCACCGTCCCGCTCGGCTTTTTGAGCGCGCTCACTCAGGCCGTCGAGGTCGACACACTCTATGAAACGCTGCTCGGGTTTTTGGCTGACAGGTTGTGACGCTGCACGGGACATGCTCATTGACGTAATTCGGGTTTATGATGCCGGACGGCAGAATATTAGAAGTCCCCCCAGGGATGACCTCGACCCCTTACGGAGCGCGCAATGCAGACTTTGTACCCGCAGATCAAACCCCACGCCCGGCACGATCTGGCCGTCGACGAAACCCACACGCTGTATGTCGACGAAAGCGGTTCACCGGAAGGTTTGCCGGTGGTGTTCATTCACGGCGGCCCCGGCGCCGGGTGTGATGCTCAAAGCCGTCGGTATTTCGATCCCAACCTGTATCGCATCGTCACCTTTGACCAGCGCGGTTGCGGTCGCTCCACCCCCCACGCCAGCCTCGAAAACAACACCACCTGGGATCTGGTCGCCGACCTTGAGCGAATTCGCCAGCATCTGGGCATCGATAAATGGGTGCTGTTCGGTGGTTCGTGGGGTTCGACTTTGGCGCTGGCCTACGCGCAAACCCACCCGGAGCGTGTGCACGGTCTGATTCTGCGCGGGATATTTCTCTGCCGTCCGCAGGAAATCGAGTGGTTCTACCAGGCCGGTGCCAGCCGCCTGTTCCCTGATTACTGGCAGGATTACGTTGCACCGATCCCGATGGACGAGCGCGAAGATTTGCTCAGCGCTTTCCACAAACGTCTGGTCGGCAACGACCAGATCGCCCAGATGCACGCGGCCAAGGCCTGGTCTCTCTGGGAAGGCCGGACTGCGACCCTGCGCCCGAATCCGCAGGTGGTTGATCGCTTCTCTGAGCCTCAGCGCGCGCTGTCGATTGCTCGCATCGAATGTCACTACTTCACCAACAATGCCTTCCTTAAGCCCAATCAGCTGATCCGTGACATGGGCAAGATTGCCCATTTGCCGGGTGTGATTGTCCACGGCCGCTACGATGTGATTTGCCCGTTGGACAATGCCTGGGAATTGCACCAGAACTGGCCGAACAGTGAGTTGCAGGTCATCCGTGATGCCGGCCATGCCGCTTCCGAACCGGGCATCACCGATGCGCTGGTGCGAGCCGCCAACCAGATGGCGCGCCGCTTGCTCGATCTGCCGCCCGAAGAAGCATGAAGGGCCTGCTGCAACGCGTGCGTGGTGCGCGAGTCGAGGTAGCGGGGGAGGTGGTGGGTGCTGTTGACCACGGGTTACTGGTACTGGTCGCCGTCGAGCCCGGGGATACTCGGGCCAGTGCCGACAAACTTCTGAATAAGCTGCTTAACTATCGGGTATTCAGCGACGCCGAGGGCAAGATGAATCTGTCCTTGGCAGATGTCGGTGGCGGGTTGTTGCTGGTTTCACAGTTCACCTTGGCCGCCGACACCAAAAACGGGCTGCGCCCGAGTTTTTCGACCGCGGCCCCTCCGGCCTTGGGTGAGGAACTTTTCGACTATCTATTAGGTAAAGCGAAACAGGTGCATGGCACTGTGGCATCAGGTAGATTCGGCGCGGATATGCAGGTGCACCTGGTCAACGATGGCCCGGTAACCTTCCTGTTACAGACCTGAAAGCACTTGAAACAACTTTTTAAGGGCTTTTCGACTGCAAACAGGCGTTTTTCGCGAGAAATACTTTGTTGCGCATGATGCGTTGTAACGCGGCCTGCTAGATAATCGCGCGCTACGGGGATCGGCGTTCGTTGGTCCATTTTGACTTAGGTAGAGACTTGTCCTGGACCGTTTGGGGAATCATTTAGCCCCATCGGAGTCGGAACAATGCTCGCCAACTTGGCAAGAGTGGTTTGCAAGGTCGGTTTTTTCATGCCGTTGACCGTGCAGACCCTTCAACTGGCCGTTGGTTTTTTGATCTGTTTTCGGCGAGGGTTGCTCGTGATTGTTAGTCCCTGTAATGCACCAAAATTGACTGCCAAACGGTTCCGAAGCGCTCTGGTGGCGGGCTCTGCACTGCTCTGCCTGTTCAGCGCCGGCCAGCTGTGGGCATTCAATCTGGAGGATGTGTCGGTCAAGGCAAAAGAGCTGGCCGCGCAAAAATACGAAGCTCCGCGCAGTAACCTGCCGAACGAGTTCCGCGATATGAAATTCGCGGACTATCAGAAAATTCGTTTCCTGACCGAAAAGGCAGAATGGGCGGACCAGAAAACCCCGTTCAAGCTGTCGTTCTATCACCAGGGTATGCATTTCGATACGCCGGTGAAAATCAACGAAATCACGGCTAACTCCGTCGAAGAGATCAAGTACGACCCTAGTCGTTTCGATTTCGGCGACGTGAAGTTCGATCCTAAAGCCACCGAACAACTGGGTTATGCCGGTTTCCGGGTGCTGTACCCGATCAACAAGGCTGACAAGCAAGACGAAATCATGACCATGCTCGGCGCCAGCTACTTCCGCGTCGTCGGCAAGGGTCACGTCTATGGTCTGTCTGCTCGGGGCATGGCGATTGATACCGCGTTGCCATCCGGCGAAGAGTTCCCGCGGTTCACCGAGTTCTGGATTCAACAGCCAAAGCCGGGCGACAAACATCTGGTGATTTTTGCGTTGCTGGATTCACCGCGTGCTACCGGTGCCTATCGCCTGACCCTGCGTCCAGGCAGCGACACCATTGTCGACGTCAAGGCGCAGATGTTCCTGCGTGACAAGGTCGGCAAGCTGGGTATCGCTCCATTAACGAGCATGTATCTGTTCGGCGCCAACCAGCCATCGAAAGTGCTGAACTACCGTCGTGAACTGCACGATTCCAGCGGCCTGGCGATCCATGCCGGCAATGGCGAATGGATCTGGCGCCCATTGAACAACCCGAAACACCTGTCGGTGAGCAACTTCTCGGTCGAAAACCCGCGAGGCTTCGGCTTGCTGCAACGTGGCCGTGACTTCAACCACTACGAAGACCTCGATGACCGCTACGACAAGCGCCCAAGCGCCTGGATCGAGCCGAAGGGTGACTGGGGCAAGGGTACCGTGGATCTGGTCGAGATTCCGACCGCCGACGAAACCAACGATAATATCGTTGCTTTCTGGAACCCGGAAAAACTGCCGGAGCCGGGCCAGCCGCTTGATGTTGCCTATCGCCTGCACTGGACCATGGACGAAGACACGATTCACGCCCCCGACAGCGCCTGGGTCAAACAGACCCTGCGTTCTACCGGTGACGTTAAACAGTCCAACCTGATTCGTCAGCCGGACGGTAGCGTTGCTTATCTGGTGGACTTCGAAGGCCCGTCCCTCGCGGCTTTGCCGGCGGATGCGGACGTTCGCAGCCAGGTCAGCGTGGGTGACAACGCCGAACTGGTCGAGAACAGCGTGCGTTACAACCCTGAAACCAAGGGCTGGCGCCTGACGCTGCGCATGAAGATCAAGGACCCGGGCAAAGCCACCGAAATGCGTGCGGCACTGGTACAAAACATCGTGCCGGCCGACCTGGCCAAGACATCGCTTCCAGTGTCGAATTCGTCTGTTGCCAAAGCCGACAAGGTTGCCGCCAAGCAGCAGGAAAAAGCCGACAAGGAAGCCAAGCAAGCAGAGGCCAAACAGGCCGATGCCAAGCCGGTTGCAGATACCAAGGACAAGCCCAACAAAGACGCCAAGCAGCCTGTTGCTGCCGACGCGGCCCCAGCCACACCGGAATCGGCGCCGACTGAAGAAGTCCTGACCGAGACCTGGAGCTACCAGTTGCCTGCCGATGAGTAATTCTCAAGTACAGCCAGAGACGCTTGCCGAGTATCTGGCGCATCTACCGATGACCGACCAGCAGCGCGCGGAACTCGCGGGCTGCCAGTCCTTTAGCGAACTGCACCAGCGTCTGTCGTCTTCAACGTTCGACGCGCCTGCCGAGGCCGCCCAAGCCTCGGTAGGCCGTCGCTTGACCCTGAACACGGCGCAAGAGTTGGAAGAAGCGGAAATGCTGGCGGTCGACGCCAGCGGTCGGGTTTGCCTCAAGGCGACCCCACCGATCCGTCGGACCAAAGTCGTGCCGGAGCCGTGGCGCACCAACATTCTGGTGCGTGGCTGGCGTCGCCTGACCGGTCGCACCAATCCGCCGGCTCCGCCGAAAGATGAACGCGTATTGCCGGCTGCCCGCTGGCGCACCGTGGGTTCGATCCGTCGCTACATCCTGCTGGTGCTGATGCTCGGCCAGACCATCGTGGCCGGCTGGTACATGAAAGGCATCATGCCGTATCAGGGCTGGTCGTTTGTCGACCTCAACGAAGTGCTGCATCAACCGCTGCTGCAAACCGCCACGCAGGTGCTGCCGTATGCGCTGCAAACCAGCATCCTGATTCTGTTCGGGATTCTGTTCTGCTGGGTGTCGGCCGGTTTCTGGACCGCGTTGATGGGCTTCCTCGAGTTGCTCACCGGTCACGATAAATACCGCATTTCCGGTAAAAGCGCCGGGAATGAACCGATTCCAAAGGACGCACGCACCGCACTGGTGATGCCGATCTGCAACGAAGACGTGCCACGGGTGTTTGCCGGTTTGCGCGCGACGTTCGAGTCTGTTGCGGCCACGGGTGACCTGGATCGCTTCGACTTCTTCGTCCTCAGTGACAGTAACGACGCCGACATCTGCGTTGCCGAGCAGCAAGCCTGGCTGGACGTGTGTCGCGAAGCCAAGGGCTTCGGCAAGATCTTCTATCGTCGCCGTCGCCGTCGCGTGAAACGTAAAAGCGGTAACCTCGACGACTTCTGCCGTCGTTGGGGTGGCGATTACAAGTACATGGTCGTGCTCGACGCGGACTCCGTGATGAGCGGCGAATGCCTGACCAGTCTGGTGCGCTTGATGGAAGCCACACCGGACGCCGGGATCATTCAGACCGCGCCGCGTGCATCGGGCATGGACACTCTTTATGCGCGCATGCAGCAGTTTGCGACTCGCGTGTACGGTCCGCTGTTTACCGCTGGTCTGCACTTCTGGCAGTTGGGCGAATCCCACTACTGGGGCCACAACGCGATCATCCGCATGAAGCCGTTTATCGAGCACTGCGCCCTGGCGCCGTTGCCGGGTAAAGGCGCTTTCGCCGGTGCGATTCTGTCCCATGACTTCGTTGAAGCAGCGCTGATGCGCCGTGCCGGCTGGGGCGTGTGGATTGCCTATGACTTGCCGGGCAGCTACGAAGAACTGCCGCCGAACTTGCTGGACGAACTCAAGCGTGACCGTCGCTGGTGCCACGGTAACTTGATGAACTTCCGCCTGTTCCTGGTCAAAGGCATGCACCCGGTTCACCGGGCGGTGTTCCTGACCGGCGTGATGTCTTATCTGTCGGCGCCGTTGTGGTTCTTCTTCCTCGTGCTGTCGACGGCGCTGCTGGCGGTCAACACGCTGATGGAGCCGCAATACTTCATGGAACCGCGTCAGCTCTATCCGCTGTGGCCGCAATGGCATCCGGACAAGGCCGTCGCGCTGTTCTCCACGACCATCGTGCTGTTGTTCCTGCCGAAGTTGTTGAGCATCCTCCTGATCTGGGCCAAAGGTGCGACAGAGTTCGGTGGCAAGTTCAAGGTGACGTTGTCGATGTTGCTGGAGGTGCTGTTCTCCATGCTGCTGGCGCCGGTGCGGATGATTTTCCACACCCGTTTCGTCCTCGCCGCGTTCCTCGGCTGGGCCGCGACCTGGAACTCGCCACAACGTGACGACGACTCCACGCCATGGAGCGAAGCGGTCAAACGCCACGGTCCGCAGACCTTGCTGGGCTTCTTCTGGGCCTTGCTGGTGATCTGGCTGAACCCGAGCTTCCTGTGGTGGCTGGTGCCGATCGTTGGTTCGTTGATGCTGTCGATCCCGGTGTCGGTGATCTCCAGCCGTGTCGGTCTGGGCCTGAAATCCCGTGACGAGAGCCTGTTCCTGATCCCCGAGGAATACAATCCGCCACAGGCGTTGCTGGCCACTGACCAGTACACCCACGAAAACCGCTATCACGCACTGAACGACGGCTTCATCCGGTCGGTGGTCGACCCGCAGCAGAACGCCTTGGCGTGCTCGCTGGCGACGTCGCGTCACGGTCAGGCCGAGCCGATCGAGTGGTTGCGGGTAGAGCGGGTTCGTCACGCCTTGAAAGTCGGGCCTCACGGCTTGAACAACAATGAGCGTATGCAACTGCTGAGTGACCCGGTGGCATTGGCTCGACTGCATGAGCAGATCTGGAGCGAAAGTCACCCCGAATGGCTGCAAGCCTGGCGTACATCGGTGAAAGCCGATCCCCACGCGCCGCTGTTGCCGCTCAAGCCGCTGAGTGCGCAAGCACAACTGGCCTGATAAAAAGCCCCGCTGATTGAGCGGGGCTTTTTTTGTCTGATCGTTTGCAAACCCTTGTGCAAACGGGCGAGTGCGTTAGGATCCGTCCCCGAATTGGTGCGCCCGGATAATTTTTGTCCGTATGGGTGCGTTTCCTGAGGGAAACCGCCGTTTTGCGCGCCTCACACCGCAATGGTTTTGGGGACATGATGATGAAGAAGTATCTCTCGATGCTGCTGGTCGGCGTCACGGCGCTGGTTGCAGTCAGCGCGGCGCAGGCCGGTGCCATCGATGACGCGGTCAAGCGCGGCACGCTGAAAGTCGGCATGGACCCGACCTACATGCCGTTCGAGATGACCAACAAGCGCGGCGAGATCATCGGTTTCGAAGTCGATATTCTAAAAGCCATGTCCAAGGCCATGGGCGTCAAGCTGGAACTGGTGTCCACCGGCTATGACGGTATTATTCCCGCCCTGATGACCGACAAGTTCGACATGATCGGCAGCGGCATGACCCTGACTCAGGAGCGTAACCTGCGCCTGAATTTCAGTGAACCGTTCATCGTGGTCGGTCAGACGCTACTGATCCGCAAAGAGCTGGAAGGCACCATCAAGTCCTATAAAGACCTGAACACTGCCGACTACCGCATCACCTCCAAGCTCGGCACCACCGGCGAGATGGTCGCCAGGAAGCTGATCTCCAAAGCCCAGTACCACGGCTATGACAATGAGCAGGAAGCGGTGCTGGACGTGGTCAACGGCAAGGCTGACGCCTTCATCTATGACGCACCGTACAACGTGGTGGCCGTGAACAAGGTTGGCGCCGGCAAACTGGTGTTTCTCGACAAGCCGTTCACCTACGAGCCGCTGGCCTTTGGCCTGAAGAAAGGTGACTACGACAGCATCAACTTCATCAACAACTTCCTGCACCAGATCCACGAAGACGGCACCTACGATCGCATCCATGACAAGTGGTTCAAAGACACCGCCTGGCAGAAAGACATGGAATAAGGCCGGTCAGCCAGACCGCGTCGCTTCAATCGCGGGTAAGCCCGGCTCCTACAGGGACAGTGTTGATCACACGATCCCCTGTAGGAGCCGGGCTTGCCCGCGATGGCGGACTCCCAGGCAACACAAATTCCGGAACCTGCAATGAAACAGAAAAAAGCCCAATGGCCCTGGCACGTTTTAACCGTGCTGGTGCTGATCGGCCTGGCCGGCGCGTTGTATTACGCCACCTCGCTGATGTCTTACGAATGGCGTTGGAACCGCGTGCCGCAGTACTTCGCCTACCACGCCGAAGAGTCCCAGCGCGCCGCTGACATCTCGACCGTCAGCGAACTGGTGCGCAAAGGCGATAAAGCTGAAGTCACCCTGCGCAACGACGCGGGCGATGAGCAACGCGTGACGGTCGATGACAACAGCCTGCAAGTCGCCCAAGGCGATGATGTGGCCGAAGGTGATGTGATTGGCGTGACACGACATTGGGCCGCCGGTCCACTGCTTTGGGGACTGTGGACGACGTTGTGGTTGTCCGTGGTGTCTGGCGTTCTCGGCCTGTTGATCGGCCTCGCCACCGGCCTGTGCCGGCTGTCGAATAACCCGACCCTGCGCGATCTTTCGACGATTTACGTCGAACTGGTCCGCGGCACGCCTCTGCTGGTGCAGATCTTCATTTTCTACTTCTTCATCGGCACCGTGATGAACCTGTCCCGGGAATTCGCCGGGATCGCTGCGCTGTCGCTGTTCACCGGCGCCTACGTTGGGGAAATCATCCGGTCTGGCGTGCAGTCCATAGCCCGGGGCCAGAACGAGGCTGCGCGTTCGTTGGGGCTGAGCGCTGGCCAGTCGATGCGCCACGTGGTGATGCCGCAAGCCTTGAAGCGAGTATTGCCGCCTTTGGCCGGACAGTTCATCAGTCTGGTCAAGGACACTTCGCTGGTCTCGGTGATTGCGATTACCGAACTGCTTAAAAGCGGTCGCGAAGTCATCACCACCTCGTTCTCGCCGTTCGAAATTTTGTTCTGCGTGGCCGGGTTGTACCTGTTGATCAACCTGCCGCTGTCGAAAGTCGCCAGCCGGCTTGAGCGGAGGCTCGCGCAAAGTGATTGAAGTCCGCGATCTGGTAAAAGTCTTCGACACCCGTGGCCAAGTGGTTCGTGCGGTGGATAACGTCACCACGCAAGTGGCCAAGGGTGAAGTGCTGGTTGTGATCGGCCCGTCCGGTTCCGGCAAGTCGACCTTCCTGCGCTGCCTCAATGGCCTGGAGGAATTCGACTCCGGTTCGGTGAGCATCGACGGCCTGCAACTGGCCGACCCCAAGACCGACGTGAACGCCTACCGCCGCGAAGTCGGCATGGTGTTTCAGCATTTCAACCTGTTCCCGCACATGACCGTGCTGGAAAACCTCTGCCTGGCGCAGAAAGTCGTGCGCAAGCGCGGCAAGAAGGAGCGCGAGGCCAAGGCTTTGGCATTGCTGGAAAAGGTCGGCATTGCACAGAAGGCCCACGAGTTTCCGTCGCGCCTGTCCGGCGGCCAGCAACAGCGTGTGGCGATTGCCCGGGCGTTGGCGATGGAGCCGAAGGTCATGCTGTTCGATGAGCCGACTTCGGCCCTGGACCCGGAAATGGTCGGTGAAGTGCTGGACGTGATGAAAACCTTGGCTGTGGAAGGTATGACCATGGTCTGCGTCACCCACGAAATGGGCTTTGCACGGGAAGTGGCGGATCGGGTGCTGTTTTTCGATCACGGCAAATTGCTGGAAGATGCTTCGCCGGCCGAGTTCTTCGATGCGCCGAAGGATCCACGGGCTCAGGCCTTCTTGCGTCAGGTCCTTTAATTTCAGCGTCTGTTAGACCGCTATCGCGAGCAGGCTCACTCCCACATTGGTCGGTGGAGCACACAAAATTTGTGTTTGACTCCTGCCCCCTGTAGGAGTGAGCCTGCTCGCGATAGCTTCACCTCGGTCCTATGTGAACCGAGGTCATTGAATCACCTCAAACCTTGAATCTGCCCACCAGCATCTGCAGATGCGTCCCCAACCGCGCCAGCTCAACACTGGACGCCGCCGTCTCTTCACTGGCTGCCGAGGTCTGCTCGGACACATCACGCACGTTGAGCACGCTACGGTTGATCTCCTCGGCCACCGCCGTCTGCTGCTCGGCTGCGGCGGCAATCTGCTGGTTCATCGACTGAATCGCCGACACGGTGCGGGTGATGCTTTCCAGTGAGCCCCCGGCGCGGCGGGTCAGTTCGACGCTGCTGTCAGTCAGGGCGCGGCTGTTATCCATGATGGTCGCAACTTGCTGGGTGCCGTTTTGCAACCCGACAATCAGCTCTTCGATTTCTTCGGTGGACTTCTGGGTGCGTTGCGCCAGGCTGCGAACTTCATCGGCAACCACCGCAAAACCACGTCCCGCTTCACCGGCACGGGCGGCTTCGATGGCGGCGTTGAGGGCCAGCAGGTTGGTTTGTTGGGCGACGGATTTGATCACGTCGAGCACACTGCCAATCTTGTCGCTTTCGCGTTTCAAATCGCCCATTGCAGCGGTGGAGTTGCCGACTTCGAGGGCCAGGCGCTCGATCTGGGCGATGGCTTCGCCGACCACTTTGTCGCCCTCACGGGCTTGCTGATCGGCGGCGACAGCGGCTTCGGAGGCTTCTTCGGCATTGCGCGCGACTTCTTGCACGGTCGCGGTCATTTCGTTCATCGCGGTCGCTACCTGATCGGTCTCGACTTTCTGGCTGTTGACCCCGGCGCTGGTTTGCTCGGTGACCGCCGACAACTCTTCAGCGGCGCTGGCGATTTGCGTGACGCCGTCGCTGATACCGCCGATCAGTTCGCGCAGGCCCAAGGTCATGCTCTGCATGGCGCGCTGAAGCTGGCCGAGTTCGTCGCGACGTTTGGAGGTCAGGTTGTGAGTCAGATCGCCGGCTGCCACGCGTTCAGCCACTTTAAGGGTCTGGGTCAGCGGGATGACGATCTGACGAGTGATCGCCCAAGCAGCGATCATGCCAAAGACCAGGGCCAGAGCGGTGGCCATCAGCAGCATGTTCTTGGCGTGTGCGGCATCGGTATCGCGCACGACGGTTTGCGAAATCGTGAGCTTTTTGCTGGCGCCGAGCAGGATTTCGCCTTGCGCGGCCATGCGTTTGATCGCGTCGGCGCTGGCGACCTGGGAGTCGCGGAACTGGCTGACAGCCGCGCGGTAGGCTTTGAGCGATTCGGCGGCCTGTTGCAGGTGGGTGGCGTGTTGTTCCGACAGTTCGGACGGCAGGCTTTCCAGGTTTTTCAGGGCGTTGTCGATGGCGTCCAGCGCGGGTTGCTCGGCTTCTGGCTTGCCGCTGTAGGTGTAACCGCGAACCTGGAAGCGCGCTTGTTGAATCAGTTTGCTCAGTTCGATCACACTGTTGAATTGCGTAACGCTGTCGCCCTGCAGCATCGATTTTTCGACTTCAGCAACCTTGGCCACGGCATTGTCAGCGGTGGCGCCCATTTTGCTGCGGGCGTTTTCGCGGTTGGCGCCGGCTTGGGTCAGGGCGACAAAGGCTTGCTTGTATTGGCTGACGGCGGCCAATTGCTGGTCGATCATGGCCACGTCGGCAGGCTGCTCGATCATTTGACGGGCGGCTTGCAGGCTGGTTTCGAGCTTGCTCAACATCTCGTTTACGGCGTCAGGGCCTTGTTCGCCACGACGAATTTCGTAGTCCAGACGAGCGATGCGCAGGTCTCTGGTCAGGTCATTGATGCTGGAAATGAAGCCCAACTTATCACCGCGGCTGGTCACTTCGCTCAGACCGGTCCAGCCGGTGAAGGTGATCAATAAGGTAAGCAGCAGCACCAGGCCGAAACCGATCCCCAGTTTGCGATTGACGCTGACGTTTCCCAGATTCTCGGCTAGCCATTGGTACATGCTGCAACTCCCTGGACCACTGATTTGGTTTTATGGGAACTGTATCGGCAGGCGAGGCGGGTTCTGTAGGGTGGAAAAAGACTGCGACAATCACAGCCCTTGTAGCAGCAGGCTTCGCCAGCAGCTACAAGGTGCAGTGTTAGAAGAGGCGGGCGAGCAGCGCGGTGACGGCGGTTTCGACGCGCAGAATGCGCTCGCCGAGTTGCACCGGTTGCAGGCCGGACTTGCCCAGCAGGTCGATTTCGTAAGGAATCCAGCCACCTTCAGGGCCGATGGCCAGGGTCACCGGTTCGTCCAGGCCTCGGGGGCAGGGCGGGTGATGACCGGGATGGCCGACCAGGCCGAGGGTGCCCTCGGTGATCGCTGGCAGACGGTCCTCAACAAACGGCTTGAAGCGCTTCTCGATAACGATTTCCGGCAACACGCTGTCCCGGGCCTGTTCGAGGCCGAGGATCAGTTGCTCGCGAATCGCCTCGGGTTCCAGAAACGGGGTTTGCCAGAAGCTCTTCTCGACGCGATAGCTGTTCACCAGCACGATACGTGGCACACCCATGGCAGCCACGGTCTGAAACACCCTGCGCAGCATTTTCGGGCGTGGCAGGGCCAGAACCAGGGTCAACGGCAGCTTGGCCGGGGGCGGTTGGTCGAGGGTGACGCGCAGTTCGGCTTCACCGGCGTCCAGACGCAGCACTTCTGCCGAACCCATCAACCCACCGATCCTGCCGACGCGCATGCTGTCACCGACTTCGCAGCGGTGGACTTCCTGCATGTGCGTCAACCGGCGATCACGCAGGATCACTCGGTCGGCTGCAATGAAATCAGCTTCTTCGAGGAGCAGCAGGTTCACGGTTGGGTCGCTGGCGGCTGGTCGTTGTGATCGTCAACCGGTTGATCGTCCGGATGCTCGCCCCGTTTGCTGATCAGGCTGCCAAACAAGATCCCGATCTCGAACAGCAACCACATTGGAACAGCCAATAGCGTCTGCGAGAAGATGTCCGGCGGCGTCAGGATCATGCCGACCACGAAGCAACCGATGATCACGTAGGGGCGGATTTTCTTCAGGTATTTGACGTCGACCACACCAATCCACACCAGCAGCACCACGGCCACCGGAATTTCAAACGCCACGCCGAAGGCGAAGAACAGCGTCATGACGAAATCGAGGTAGCTGGTGATGTCGGTCATCATCTCCACGCCAGCCGGGGTGGCGGAGGCGAAGAACTTGAAGATCAGCGGGAACACCAGGTAATAGGCGAACGCCATACCGGCGTAGAACAGCACGATGCTGGACATCAACAACGGTACTGCAATGCGCTTCTCATGCTTGTACAGGCCCGGTGCAATGAAGCCCCAGATCTGATGCAGGATCACCGGGATCGCCAGGAACAGCGAAACCATCATGGTCAGCTTTAGCGGCGTCAGGAATGGCGACGACACATCGGTGGCGATCATTGTCGCGCCGGCAGGCAGGTATGCGCGCAGCGGCGTGGAGACGAAGGTGTAGATCTGCTGGGTAAAGGCAAACAACCCGGCGAAGATGATAAAAATCGCCGCTACACAGCGCAGCAGGCGGGTACGCAACTCGGTGAGGTGCGAAACCAGCGGCATGTGCTGGTCATTTTCGGGGAGAGTAGGGCCTGTCATCGGTCATTTCCTGTGTCGCGCCGAGCCTGTATTTGCGCAGGGCAAGGCGCGAGGAGCGTAGTTTGGCGTTTCAAATAAGTGACGAGTAACGCAGCCCTGCGCAAATACAGGCCGGCCCTCCGGGTTGTGCCTGAAAGCGGGCCAGGCTGCGTTGTAGGCCTTGGAAAGGGAACAACCATTCCCTGCGGCCTACGCCTTGCCTGGCCCGCTTTCAGGCGACAACGCGACACAGGAAATGACCGATGACAGGCCCTTGTCATGGGGCTCGCGGCGGCAGTGTTGGGTCATGAGGGGCCGGCGCTGTCGGCGCGGCGGCAGGAGCAACCGGTTCAACCGGTGGTGCTGATACAACGGACTCAGGTGGCGCTGTCGCTACAACAGGCGCTGGCGCAGGCGTTGGTTCAGTGGCGGCGACAGGCGCGTGAATCGTCTGTTCCCCCACATGCTCCACCGGCGTCGGCTCCTGCTGGGTCGGCGAGAAAATCTTCCGCGCCTCCTGCTCCAGCGACAGAATGTGCTCGTTGTGCAGCTGCCGACGAATCTCGTCGGCGCCGATTTCCCGTTCAACTTCCTGTTTGATTGCGTTGAAGCTGCGCTTCAAGCGTCCGACCCACAGGCCGGCGGTGCGCGCAGCACCCGGCAAGCGCTCGGGACCCAGTACCAGCAGGGCTACGAGGCCGACGAGCAGCAGTTCAGAGAAGCTGATACCAAACATTAGTCAGTGCTCACACGTCTTTGCGAATCGGCTCTTCGACTTTTTGTGCCTGCACGTCGATGGTGTGCGGCTGGTTCACAGAGGTCTGCGGCTGAACCGGCGGTACCGGTTGGGACGGTGTCGCGGTCGGGTCGGCCGGTTTTTCGTCGTCGTTCATGGCTTTCTTGAAGCCCTTGATCGACTCGCCCACGTCAGTACCGAGGTTTTTCAGTTTCTTGGTGCCGAATACCAATACGACAACAACCAGGATGACGATCCAGTGTTTCCAGTCAAAAATGCCCATGTTGCTGCTCCTCTCTAATAGTTATTCAGGCGGACGGGCGCGAGGCTTTCTCGGCGTGTCCGGAGAGACCGAAACGACGGTCCAGTTCATCAAGTACAGCCTGTGGATGCTGCCCCAGTTGGGCGAGCATGACCATGCTGTGGAACCACAAATCGGCGGTCTCGTAGATCACATCGCTGCAGTCGCCGCTGATGGCGGCATCCTTGGCAGCAATGATGGTTTCGACCGACTCTTCGCCGACTTTTTCCAGAATCTTGTTCAAGCCCTTGTGGTACAGGCTGGCGACATACGAGCTGTCGGCGGCGGCGCCTTTGCGCTCTTCCAGCACTTGGGCCAGACGGGTCAACGTGTCACTCATGGGTGTGTCCTGCGGAGTAGATGGCGTGCGGGTCCTTGAGCACCGGGTCGACAGTTTTCCAGTCGCCGTTCTCGAAGACACGGTAGAAGCAGCTTTGGCGGCCAGTGTGGCAAGCGATGTCGCCCATTTGCTCGATCATCAGGATGATCACGTCGGCGTCGCAGTCCAGGCGCATCTCATGCAGGGTTTGCACGTGGCCGGACTCTTCGCCCTTGCGCCACAGCTTGCCACGGGAACGCGACCAGTAAATGGCACGATTCTCGGCAGCAGTCAGTTCCAGCGCTTCACGGTTCATCCAGGCCATCATCAGGACGCGCCCGGTCTTGTGATCCTGGGCAATCGCGGGCACCAGGCCATCAGCGTCCCACTTGATCTCGTCCAGCCAGTTTTTCATCTTCGACTCCGACAGCGGGTTCAACACTTCATTAGTCGAACCCAGGCGTTCGGACAGTGTGCCAGCGACTTGCGTGACTGGCTATCGGCGAACGACCAGATACAAACCGACAGCCATCATGATTCCGGCCGGCCAGTAAGCCAGTTGGTTCAGCGGCCCCCCGGCGGCCAGTATTGCACCACCGGCCAGATGGGCCGTGCCGAGCAGCCGCAGGAACCAGTCGTCCCGGCGTCGATGCCACGGTGGCGGTGGGTCGTAGGCGTGGGGATGGGACATGCGTTCAAGCAGATCACGGGCCATATTGGCCAGATGCGGCAACTGTTCGAACTGGCTCTGCACGTTGCCGAGCAAGGCTTTGGGGCTGACGCGCTCGCGCATCCAGCGTTCGAGGAAAGGCTGCGCGGTGTTCCACAGATCGAGGTCCGGGTACAGCTGACGGCCCAGGCCTTCGATGTTCAACAGGGTTTTTTGCAGCAGTACCAGCTGCGGCTGCACTTCCATGTTGAAGCGCCGAGCAGTCTGGAACAGACGCATCAGCACCTGGCCGAAGGAGATATCTTTTAATGGTTTTTCGAAAATCGGCTCGCACACAGTGCGGATCGCCGCTTCGAATTCGTTGAGTTTGGTTTCCGCCGGTACCCAGCCCGAATCGATGTGCAATTGCGCCACGCGACGATAGTCACGCTTGAAGAAGGCAAACAGGTTGCGCGCCAGGTAGTCCTGGTCTTCCGGGGTCAGGCTGCCGACGATGCCGCAGTCAATCGCAATGTACTGCGGGCTCCACGGGTTGACGGTGCTGACGAAGATGTTGCCGGGGTGCATGTCGGCGTGGAAGAAGCTGTCACGGAACACTTGGGTGAAGAAGATCTCCACACCGCGTTCGGCGAGCATTTTCATGTCCGTGCGCTGGTCGGCCAGCGTCGTCAGGTCGGTGACCTGGATGCCGTAGATGCGCTCCATTACCAACACTTTCGGCCGGCACCAGTCCCAATAGACTTGCGGCACATACAACAGTGGCGAGCCTTCGAAGTTACGCTTCAACTGGCTGGCGTTGGCCGCTTCGCGCAGCAGGTCGAGTTCGTCGTAGATGGTTTTTTCGTAGTCGCTGACCACGTCCACCGGGTGCAGCAGACGCGCGTCGGCCGAGAGCTTTTCGGCGGCGCGGGCAAGAATGAACAGCCACGCCAGATCTTGAGCGATGATCGGTTTGAGGCCCGGGCGGATCACCTTGACCACTACTTCTTCGCCGGTTTTCAACTGCGCGGCATGCACCTGCGCCACCGAGGCGGAAGCCAGCGGCTCAACGTCGAAGCGGCTGAACACTTCACTGATCTTTTTGCCGAGCTGGTCTTCGATCAGCTTGACCGACACTTGCGAGTCGAACGGCGGCACGCGGTCCTGCAGCTTCATCAGCTCATCGGCAATGTCTTCCGGCAACAAGTCGCGGCGGGTGGACAGAATCTGCCCGAACTTGATGAAAATCGGCCCAAGGTCCTGCAACGCCAGGCGCAATCGTGCGCCACGGCTCAGGTCCAGCGTCTTGCGCGGGAACCAGCGCCACGGCAGCGCGTAACGCAATGCCAGCAGAAACCACGGCAGCGGCAGGGCAAACAGCAGGTCATCGAGGCGGTAACGAATCACAACGCGCTGGATGCGCAACAAACGGCGGACGGCAAGCAGCTTCATGCGTTATCGCTTGGGTCGAGGGATCGGGAAAGGCGCTCGAAGCGCGCCTCGAGACGTTCCAGATCGAGTTTGATCTGGTCCAGTTCACTGAAACGGGCTTCGGCTTCGCGCTGACCGACGAGGGTGCGCGACTCTTCTGCAAGGTATTCGCCCAAGTTCTGCCCCAGGCTGGCAAACCCTTGCTGATACCAGCGGGCGCGGCTGCGCAGGTGACCGCCGACCAGTTGCGTGGCCACCGGGCCCAGCCAGCGCGAGAGTTCGTACTCCCAATCCAGCTCCAGGTCCTGAAGGATCGCCGCCAGTTCCAGCAGCACGCCGCTGTCACCGTCGAGTTCGACCTCAGGGCTATGCAGGACCGAGGTCTTGTCCTTGCTCATCGCCAGTTTCAACAGGCTGGAGGCCGGAGCACGCAACGTGCAGTCGGCGCCGGTTTCCCAATGAGCGGCCAGCATCAGGCCTTCGTCACTGGGCAGGATGAACAGTTGCAGCGCCGGGCTGCTGCAATCGACGGCAATCACCCGGCCGCTCAAATGCGTCAGCCGTGGCAGCGCCGTGCTGTCGAGACGCAACACCCGGTTCAGACCGAGTTCAACGCTGGCGAGCAGACCGGCCAGCAACATCAGGGTTTGATGCCGCGGTGCAGGGCGACGATGCCTGCCGTCATGTTGTGGTAGGTCACGCGGTCGAAACCGGCCTCGACCATCATCGACTTCAGGGTTTCCTGATTCGGGTGCATGCGGATCGATTCGGCCAGGTAGCGATAGCTTTCCGAGTCGTTGGTGATCAGCTTGCCCATCAGCGGCATGAAGGCGAACGAGTAGGCGTCGTAGGCTTTGGACATCAACGCGTTGGTCGGCTTGGAGAACTCCAATACCAACAGACGACCGCCAGGCTTGAGTACGCGCAGCATCGAGCGCAGGGCATCTTCCTTGTGCGTCACGTTGCGCAGGCCGAAGGCGATGGTCACGCAGTCGAAGTGATTGTCCGGGAACGGCAGCTTTTCAGCATCGGCCTGAACGAATTCGACATTGCCGGCCACGCCGAGATCCAGCAGGCGGTCACGACCGACCTTGAGCATGGATTCGTTGATGTCGGCCAACACCACCTGGCCGGTCGGGCCGACGAGGTGCGAGAATTTTTTGGTCAGGTCGCCCGTACCGCCAGCGATGTCCAAAACGCGATTGCCGGTGCGCACGCCCGAAAGCTCGATTGCGAAACGCTTCCACAAACGGTGCATGCCGCCCGACAGGAGGTCGTTCATCAAGTCGTACTTGGCGGCTACCGAATGGAAAACCTCAGCGACTTTTTCCGCTTTTTGGCTTTCCGGAACGTTTTTGAAACCGAAGTGAGTGGTGGGTTCGGCATCGCTGCCTTTGCGCTGATCAGTCATATCGCTGTCACCAGAAGAGAATGCGGGACATTCTAATCCCCAAGGCATGCTTTGTCTTGGCAAGGCTGAAGGTAAGATGGGCAACCACCGGGACGTTTTGACGCAGTAATGCTCAAGATGCTTCAGGAAAGTATCCATAAAGCAGGAGTCATTCGATGGCCCATATTAGTGTTGAACGTGCCCACGGCCTGGGCAAGGAAGCGGCCCGCGAGATGGCCGACAAGCTGGCGCAGAAACTGTCCGATCAATATGGCCTGGAGCCGCAGTGGTTCGGTGACACATTGAACCTCAAGCGCTCCGGCGTGAAAGGCGCGGTGCATGTCAGCGAAGATTCGATCCGCGTCGAGGTGGAGTTGGGGCTGATGATGTCGGCCATGAGCGGCATGATCAAATCGGAAATCGAAAAGGCCCTCGATAAAGCGCTCGCCTGACCCTCGCTTTTTTGTAGGAGCAAAGCTTGCTCGCGATGCAGGCACCTCGACATTTCTGTCGCACCGCGTGGATGCCATCGCGAGCAAGCTTTGCTCCTACAGGTTTTTGGCATCAGCGATTTGTGTCAGTTGTTAGGGTGCCGTTTCTAATTTTTCTCCCTACTTTGTGCCTGAGCCCGACACTTGCGCGGGCAGTTCCTCAAACCTTCTGCGCGTGAGGTGCACCATGGCTAAAGTAATTTTGAAGAAAAAAATCGACGCATCGACCGCTGTTCTGGGCGACGTTAAATCCTATGCCCGCAAGATCTGGCTGGCAGGCCTGGGTGCCTACACCAAGGTCGGCCAAGAGGGTGGCGAGTACTTTCAAGAGTTGATCAAGGCTGGTCAAACTGTTGAAAAGAAAGGCAAAAAAGTAGTAGCCGAAAAACTTGAAGCCGCTAATGCCGAGATCGTTGAAGCCAAGAGCGAAGTGAGTACTTTCAAAGGCAAGGTCGAAGTTCAACTCGACAAGGTCGAGAAGGCTTTTGACTCGCGTGTCGCAAGTGCCTTGAATCGTATCGGCATTCCGTCTAAACATGACGTTGAGACACTCTCTGCTAAGCTCGATGAGCTGACGGCATTGCTCGAACGCGTCGCGCGTAAATCTTAAGGAGAACGGGATGGCTGGTAAAAAGAACACCGAAAAAGAAGGCAGCTCGTGGATTGGGAAAGTCGAAGACTACTCCCGCAAAATCTGGCTGGCTGGTTTAGGTGTGTACTCGAAGATCGACACTGACGGCAGCAAGCTCTTCGATACATTGGTCAAAGACGGCGAGAAAGCCGAGAAGCTCACCAAGAGCGCTGTCGGCAAGAAAGTCGACGCTGCCAAGGATTCTGCTACTTCGGCCAAGTCGCGTATCAGTGGCGTTAAAGATCGCGCACTGGGCAAATGGGACGAGCTGGAAGGGGCTTTCGACAAGCGTCTGAACAGTGCTATTTCGCGCCTCGGTGTACCGAGCCGCAACGAAGTGAAAGCACTGCACAGCAAGGTCGACACCCTGACCAAGCAAATCGAAAAACTCACTGGTGCCAAGGTTGCGCCTGTTGCGGCGAAAACCGCAGCGGCAAAACCAGCGCCTAAAACCGCTGCCAAGCCACTGGCAAAAGCGGCTGCTAAACCAGCGGCCAAGCCTGCTGCCAAAACTGCCGCAGCCAAGCCAGCGGCCAAACCGGTTGCTGCTAAACCTGCGGCCAAAACCGCAGCCGCCAAACCGGCAGCCAAGCCAGCAGCAAAACCTGCTGCCGCGAAGAAGCCAGCGGTGAAAAAACCGGCAGCGCCGAAAGCTGCCGCACCAAAACCAGCAGTGGCTGCTGCCAAACCGGCAACTCCGGCAACTCCGGCCGCCCCGGTCAGCGCATCGAACTCTGCTACCGCGCCGACCCCTGCTGTAACCCCGACTGTAGCGCCAGCAACGACGCCAACCAGTCAGTCCTGATTTTTAGGGCTCAAAAAAACGCCCGGCCTGCAAAGGTCGGGCGTTTTTGTTTGTACTCGGTTCAATGAGCGACGCATCCCTCTGTAGGAGCCGAGCTTGCTCGCGATGGCGCCATGTCAGCCAATATTAATGTCGACTGACACGACGCTATCGCGAGCAAGCTCGGCTCCTACAGTGGTTATTCGTGGGCTTCCAGGTATTGAAGTGCCATCTGTTCGGTCGCGACCTTGATCGGTGGCAACAAGTGCGGCGCCACCAGCATCATGATCTGATACACCACCAGTCTCACCTCACCCTCACGATCCAGAATCCGCTGGTAGTCCAGTGAGAACAGCAGCGTCATGGTGATCTGCTCTACTAACTGCCCCAACGCTTGCGTATCGCTGACCAACTGCCCCTGGGCCTTTAACCGCGCGAGCAACGATGCCAGTGTGCGCTTCAGCGCATTGAGCAGGTTGCGTATGCCCTTGGCCAGTTTTGGCAGACGTCCGGCGAGGTTCGACAGGTCCTGGAACAGAAACCGGTAATGCGCCAGGCGTTCGACGATCAGGTGCAGGAACAGCCAGTAATCGTCCGGTGTCAGTTCGACATCGGAGGGTGGGTCGAGCAACGGTGTCAGTTCAGACTGAAAGCGTTCGAACAACCCGAGAATCAGCGGCTCCTTGCCGTGAAAGTGGTAGTAGAGGTTGCCGGGGCTGATGCCCATCTCGTTGGCAACTTCCATGGTGGAGACGTTCGGTTCGCCTTTCTGATTGAACAACTGCAAAGCACATTCGAGAATCCGGTCGCGGGTTTTCATCCAGTCTTCTTAATGGTCGAGTCAGGCCACGGCCAGCGTCGGCCGTGGTGGGTTGAACGTCAGCGCACACGCACGTAAGTACCGGGTGCTGCCTCCTGCGGTGGATAGTTCTGATTGCCAAGGGTTGTGTGGGTTTCTTTTAGCGCGCCAGAGCGTTGTTGAATCCACTCCAGCCATTGCGTCCACCAACTGCCGTCGACTTGCTTGGCGTCGTAGTACCAGGCCCGTGGATCGCTGCTCAATTTCGCGCCTTCGACGTAGTTGGCTTTCGGGTTGCTCGGCGGGTTGAGAATGCTCTGCACGTGACCGCTATTGGACAGCACGAAGCGTCGCTCGCCACCCAGCAGCAGTGTCGAGCGGTACACGGCATCCCATGGCGTGATGTGGTCGTTGATGCCCGCGACGCTGAAGCTGTCGACGGTGACTTTCTGCAAGTCGATGGGTGTACCGCACACTTCAAGGCCGCCCGGATGGCTCATAGGGTTGTGTTTGAAGAAGTCCAGCAGATCGCCATGAAAGGCCGCCGGCAATCGTGTGTTGTCGTTATTCCAGTAGAGGATGTCGAACGCCGGCGGTTCTTTGCCGAGCAGGTAGTTATTGACGAAATAACTCCAGATCAAGTCGTTGGGACGCATCCAGGCGAACACCTTGGCCATGTCGCGACCCTCCAGCACACCTTTCTGATAAGACTTGCGCTTGGCCGCCTCAAGGGTTTGTTCGTCGGCGAAAAGCGTCGCCGGGGAGTCCATTTGACTGTCGAGCAAGCTCACCAGATAGGTCGCGCTGGACACTCGCCGCAGCTGTCGCTTGGCCTGCAAGTGGCCTTGCAGCGCGGCGATGGTCAGCCCGCCGGCGCACGCGCCCATCAGGTTGACCTCGCGCGCACCGGTGATCGCCCGGCAGACATTCATGGCTTCTTCCACGGCTTCAACATACGTGGAAAGCCCCCATTCGCGATGGCGCACATCCGGATTGCGCCAACTGATCATGAAGGTTTGCAGGCCGCTCTTCAGGGCGAACTGAACGAAGCTGTTATGCGGGCTCAGGTCGAAAATGTAGTACTTGTTGATTTGCGGCGGCACCACCAGCAGCGGTTTTGAATACTGTTTCTCGCTCATCGACTTGTACTGGATCAGCTCCAGCAGTTCGTTGCGAAACACCACGGAACCGCTCGTGGTGGCAACGGTTTTACCCACTTCGAACGCTTGCTTGGTGACTTGCCGGGGTAGGCCGTCGTTGTGCAAGAGGTCGTCGACCAGATGGCTGATGCCACGCACCAGGCTGTTGCCGCCGGAGTTGAAGATCTCCTTGATCGCCAGCGGATTGAGCAAGGTGTTGGACGGCGATACCGCATCGTTGAGCAAGGCAAACGCAAAGTGCGCGCGGGCGCGATCATCGGGGGACATCGCACTCTCGTCGATCCAGCTTTTGACCTGTTTCTGCCAGCTCAGGTAAGCCTGCAGGCTGCGGCGATAAAAAGGGTTGAGGCTCCACGCCGGGTCGTTGAAACGACTGTCTTGCGGGTTGGTCGGGTGCAAGGTTTCACCCAACAACACGCGGCCCAACTGACCGCCCAGTTTCAAGGCGTGTCGGGCGCTGTGCACCGGATTGCGCAAGCCGTGGGCCGCCACACTGCGCAGGGTCGAAAACAGATCCCGGCCACGCAGGCCGGTAATTGCACTCTGTGCGTTGATGAACGCGGCGGGAGTGGGTAAATGGTCTCTCGCTGGTTTGTCGCGCATGTCTCAACACTCCTTCGTTTCAAGCCAAAAACAAACACACTGAACCGTTCACCATAGACGCTGTTGTGGGTTGTTGCGCGGCGCGGCGTCCTGCCGGCCACCAGGCAAAAGCCTTCGTCCTTTAACCGCGTGACGGCGACGGATGTGGATGCGGATGCATCACGGCACGCTGACGTTCTTCTTCGAGGAATTTCATGATGATCGGTGCTACCGCTTCGGCGCGAGTAATCAGGAACAGATGCCCGTCATCGATGATGTGCAACTGGGCATTGGGAATTCGCCAGGCCAGTAAACGCATGTTGATCAGCGGGATCAGCGGATCGTCGTCGCCGGCCAGCACCAAGGTTGGCTGATTGATCTTGTGCAGCCAGTGAATGCTGGTCCAGCCAAAGCCGGCAAACAGTTGCCAGTAATAACCGAGCTTGCCCGCCGAACGGACTTTCGCCGCGTGGCTGGCCGCCAGGGTCGGATCTCGACGGAACGCGCCGCCATAGATCATCGGTGCAATGCGGATCACGTGAGACGGCTGGATGTAGCGCCGTGGGCTGGCCATCATCCATAGCACTTTCGGTTTGCCCGGCACCATCACTGCGCCAGCTGCCGTGGCCGCCAACACGAGTTTCTTGCAACGCTCGGGATAGTCATACGCAAACTGCTGCGCAAGGGCACCGCCCCAGGACACGCCAATCACATTGACTTGTCCGTAGTCGAGGTAGTCGAGCATCCGCGCCGTGAGTTTCGCCAGGCCCGGAAAGCGATAAGGTCGACTCGGTGTCGACGAGCCGCCGACACCGGGTACGTCGAAAGCAATCACTTCCAGGTCCGGGTCCAGCGCCGCGACGAACGGAAACACCAGCTCCAGGTTGGCGCCGATGCCGTTGAAAATCAGCAAGGGCGTCAAGTGAGGCTTGCCGGGGCGTACCGCCGTGCGGAGGGTCTGGCCATCCAGGTCGATGGTACGAAAAATGAACGGTTGCGGCATGCTTCAGGCCTTGTGGGTCGCTATCTCAATTTCACCCCCCGATCCCCTGTAGGAGCTGAGCTTGCTCGCGATAGCGCCGTGTCAGCCAATATTAATGTTGACTGACACAACGCTATCGCGAGCAAGCTCGGCTCCTACAGGGCGCGAGGTGTGTCAGTTACCGCTCATGGACATAAGTGCCTGGCGCTGCTTCGCCGGCGGTGTAGGTTTTGTTGCCCAGGCTGGCTGGCGCCTTTTTCAACTTGCCCCCACGCTCGGCTTGCCATGCCTGCCAGTGCAGCCACCAGGAATCGGTGTGCTTGGTGGAGTTCTCTTGCCACTCTTCGGCCTTGACCGGCATCTCGCTGCTGGTCATGTAGCGTGATTTCGGATTGCCCGGCGGGTTCAGAATGCTCTGGATATGCCCGCTGCTCGACAACACGAATTCGACCTTGCCACCAAACAGTTGCGCTGACTTGTAGCAGGACTTCCATGGGGTGATGTGGTCGGTGGTGCCGGCCAGGCAATAGATGTCTGCGGTGACTTGTTTCAGGTCAATCGGCGTACCGCACACTTCCAGTGCATTGGGGCGGATCAGTGGATTACTTTTGAACATCTCGATCAGGTCGCCGTGGAACGCGGCCGGCAACCTTGTGGTGTCGTTGTTCCAGAACAGGATGTCGAACACCGGCGGTTCGTTGCCCAGCAGGTAGTTGTTGACCCAGTAGTTCCAGATCAAGTCGTTGGGGCGCATCCAGGCAAAGACTTTCGCCATGTCGCGGCCTTCCAGCACACCGGCCTGATAGGACTGGCGCTTGGCGGATTCCAGGGTTTGCTCGTCGACGAACAGGGCGACGTCGCTGTCCAGGGTGGTATCCAGCACGCTGACCAGCAGCGTCAGGGAGTTGACCTTTTTCTCGCCGATTGCCGCGTAATGGCCCAGCAGCGCGGTGCAGGTGATGCCACCGGAGCAGGCGCCGAGCATGTTGATGTCTTTGCTGCCCGTGATGGCGCTGACCACATCGACCGCTTCCTTGAGCGCTTCGATGTAGGTCGACAGGCCCCACTCGCGCTGCTCCTTGGTCGGGTTGCGCCAGCTGACGATAAAGGTCTGCAGATTACTGCGCAGGCAGTAGCGCGCCAGGCTCTTCTCGGGGCTCAGGTCGAATACGTAGAACTTGTTGATTTGTGGCGGCACCACCAGCAGTGGGCGCTCGTGCACTTGCTCGGTGGTCGGCTTGTACTGGATCAGCTCCAGTACATCGTTGCGGAACACCACGGCGCCTTCGGTTACGCCCAGGCTCTTGCCAACTTCGAATGCGCCCATGTTGACCTGGCTCGGCATGCCGCCGTTGTGCACCATGTCCTTGGCCAGATGCGAGAGGCCGTCGAGCAGGCTTTTGCCGCCGGTTTCGAAGAAGCGTTTGACCGCCGCCGGGTTGGCCGCCGAGTTGGTCGGGGCCATGGCTTCGGTCATGAGGTTGATCACGAAGTGTCCGCGAGCGACATCTTTGGGCGACAGATTACTGTCGCCGATCCAGTCGTGGAGCTCCTTGCGCCACGCCAGGTACGTTTGCAAATAACGTCGATAGAGCGGGTTCTGAGTCCAGGCCGGATCGTTGAAGCGGCGGTCTTCGGGTGTCGGTTGAAGCTCGGATTTGCCGAATACCACGTTCTTCAGTTCAAGGCCGAAATGGGCGACATGCTTGGCACTGTGAATCGGTTGTTTGATGGCCTGTCTGAGCACCATGCGAGCAGAAGCCAAAAGATCCTTTCCGCGCAGCCCAACGACTGGATTCAGCCCCAAGGTGTTTTCCGAGGCTTGTGATTTCAAGTCATCGTTATTCTTATTACTCATCTACGACGCTCCATTGCCCTGAGACGAGTACCTGGGGCTGACTTTTTTCGTCAAACAGTCTTTGCCAGGTACTGCTACTTGGGTGACCGATAATTCTGCATCGCTGCTTTTTAGTTCAGAGAGCATTGCAGGGAACTTGCCAGTTCCATTGGTTACCCGAGTTTAATTTTTTTCGCAAGCAGGCCAATCATTGGCCTTTGAGCCGAGCATTCAAACAGATGAAATTAGAAAATGCCTTCTAAAGAGCAAAAGGGCCGATTTAGAGCATCAGCTTGACGATGGATTCGTTCGGATCGCGGGTTTTTCCGGCGGCTTTGAGCTCGGCAAGATAGTCTTCCCAGAGTGCGTCATAACGTCGCGCAAGTTCGTAAAGGTATTCCCAGGTGAACAGGCCGCTGTCGTGGCCGTCGTCGAAGGTCAATTTCAGTGCGTACTGACCGGCCGGTTCTACCTTGGACAGGCCGACGTTGATCTTGCCAAATTGCAGGATGGGTTTGCCGTGGCCCTGGACCTCGGCGGAGGGAGAGTGCACGCGCAGGAACTCGGCGGGCAGGTGATATTCCTCGCCGGACGCGTATTTCAGCGACAGGGTTTTCGAGGCTTTGTGCAGTTTGATGTCGGTGGGGAGTTGGGTCATGACCTGGAGTCCGTCTGTAGGCGCGTGGTCTGACTCCTGTAGGAGCACGGCTTGCCGGCGATGGCGATCTCAAGTGCGCCATTGCCAGCAAGCTGTGCTCCTACAGAGGGTCGCTTGGCTTACAGGATATAACGGGACAGGTCTTCGTTCTGCGCCAATTCGCCCAAATGGCTGTTGACGTAGTCGGCGTCGATCATGATCACCTTGCCGTCATGGGCGCTGGCCAGATCACCGGCGCTGAACGACACCTCTTCAAGCAAGCGCTCAAGCAAGGTGTGCAGGCGACGGGCACCGATGTTCTCGGTCTTCTCGTTGACCTGCCAGGCGATCTCGGCAATGCGCTTGATGCCGCTCGGCTGGAACTCGATGCCCAGGCCTTCGGTTTTCAGCAGGGCACAGTATTGCTCGGTGAGCGATGCATGCGGCTCGCTGAGAATGCGCTCGAAATCTTCCGGCGTCAGCGCCTTGAGTTCGACACGAATCGGCAAGCGGCCTTGCAGCTCAGGCACCAGGTCGCTCGGCTTGCTCAGGTGGAACGCACCGGAAGCAATGAACAGGATGTGGTCGGTCTTGACCATGCCCAGCTTGGTGTTGACGGTGCAGCCTTCGATCAGCGGCAGCAAGTCACGCTGTACGCCTTCACGGGACACATCGACGCCACCGGAATTACCGCGCTTGGCCACCTTGTCGATTTCGTCGATGAACACGATGCCGTGCTGCTCGACCGCTTCCAGTGCCTTGGCTTTCAACTCTTCTTCGTTGACCAGGCGACCGGCTTCTTCGTCACGCACCAGTTTCAGCGCTTCCTTGACCTTGAGCTTGCGGTTTTTCTTCTTGCCCTTGCCCATGTTGGCGAAGAGGCTCTGCAACTGGTTGGTCATTTCTTCCATGCCCGGTGGCGCAGAGATGTCGACGCCGGCCATTTCGGCGACTTCGATTTCGATCTCCTTGTCGTCCAGCTGACCTTCGCGCAGGCGCTTGCGGAACAGCTGGCGGGTGTTGGAATCAGCCGACGGTGCAGCGTCTTCGTTGCTGAAACCCATGCGTGCCGGTGGCAGCAGGGCGTCAAGGATGCGCTCTTCAGCGGCATCTTCGGCGCGGTGGCGCACCTTGGTGATTTCCTGTTCGCGCAGCAATTTGATCGCAGCGTCAGCCAGGTCACGAATGATCGATTCAACGTCGCGGCCCACATAGCCGACTTCGGTGAACTTGGTCGCTTCGACTTTGATGAACGGCGCGTTGGCGAGTTTGGCCAGGCGACGGGCGATCTCGGTTTTACCGACACCGGTCGGGCCGATCATCAGGATGTTCTTTGGGGTTACTTCAACGCGCAGCTCTTCAGGCAGCTGCATCCGGCGCCAGCGGTTACGCAACGCGATGGCGACGGCGCGCTTGGCATCGTCCTGGCCGATGATATGGCGGTTGAGTTCGTGGACGATTTCACGGGGAGTCATGGACATAGTATTTAGCGGACCTCAAGCAAGAATGAGCCGTGGCGCAATGGCCAACACGGGCTTACTCGGCGCAGTCCTGCTCCTCAATGGTCTGGGTGTGATTGGTGAATACGCAGATGTCGGCGGCGATGCCGAGAGCGGTTTCGACGATTTCCCGGGCCGACAGATCGGTCTTCTTCAGCAGTGCGCTGGCAGCGGCCTGGGCATAACCGCCGCCGGAACCCATGGCGATCAGGCCTTCTTCAGGCTCAACCACATCGCCATTGCCGGTAATGATCAGGGAGGCGTCTTTGTTGGCGACTGCGAGCATGGCTTCGAGACGGCTGAGGGAGCGGTCGGTGCGCCATTCTTTGGCGAGTTCGACGGCGGCGCGAACCAGGTGACCTTGGTGTTTCTCAAGCTGGCCTTCGAAACGTTCGAAGAGGGTGAAGGCGTCAGCCGTGGCCCCGGCAAAACCGGCGATAACCTGGCCGTGGTACAGGCGGCGAACTTTCTTCGCGTTGCCTTTCATCACGGTATTGCCGAGAGAAACCTGGCCGTCGCCGCCCATGACGACTTTGCCGTGGCGGCGAACTGAAACGATGGTGGTCAAGGGAGAGTCTCCACGCAGCGGGGCGAAAATGCCTTATGCCAACTCATATGGGGGTGGTGGAGCGTATTTCAACTGTGGGGTGAGGCGAGGGACGAGCGGTTGGCAGCGGGTGATGGATGTTTTGTCGGGAAGGGCGCCTTCGCCGGCAAGCCGGCTCCTACAGGGATTGACGAATATTCTGTAGGAGCCGGCTTGCCAGCGATGAACGATGATGCGGTATCACTGACGGGATCAGCGGCTCTGGCGTTGTTGTAACAACAGGTTGCTAAACCCTGCGCCGGCCAGTTGTTTCTGAGCCGTGGTCAGTTGTTCGCGGTTGCTGAACGGCCCGACCAAAACGCGATACCAGGTCTCATCCTTTACCGTGCCGGACTCAACCGCCACCGACTGACCCAGCAGAATGATCTGCGCCCGAACCTTGTCTGCGTCAGTTTGTTTGCGGAACGAACCAGCCTGCAGGAAGAACTTGGTCACTGGCGCTGCTTTTGACACCGGTGGCGCTGGCGGCGGTGTAATCCCGGCCAGTGCAGCCTGAGCCCGCGCTGTATCGATCTTCGCCGCTTCCGCAGGCGTCACCGGCGTGGTCGGAATCGCCGGCACTTGCGGCGTCGGCAGGGTTTTCTCCGGCACGGCATCCGGCGGCACGATCACTTCCGATTCCGGCAGCAGGGTATAGAAGTCGTACTTCGGCTTCACCGGTTGCGTCGGGCTCGGCGGGGTCTTGTTGGCCTCGGCGATCTTGGTGGCTTTCTGTTGCTGCTCCACCTTCTCGCGCTTGACCGTGTCGCTGCCTTTGCCGGGTTCCAGTTTCATCAGGAAGACGATGAACGCGCCGACCGTCAGGCCGATGGCCATCCACAGCCAGCCCGGAATCGGCTGTTTTGCAGGGGCTTGGTAACGGCTGGCGCCACGCTTGGGTGCAGGTTTTTTCTTGGCAGCCAACTTACATACGCTCCAGAGTTTCCAGACCCAAGAGTTCCAGGCCTTGCTTGAGAGTGCGGCCGGTCAGTGCGGCGAGGCGCAGACGGCTCTGCATTTGCGCCGGAGTGTCAGCGCTGAGGATCGGGCAGTTCTCGTAGAAGCTGGAGAACAGGCCGGCCACATCGTACAGGTAAGTGCAGAGGATATGCGGCGTGCCTTTGTCGGACACGTTGTTCAGTATTTCGCCAAACTGCGCCAGTTTGGCAGCCAGTTCGTGTTCGTGGGCGGCTTCCAGCACGATCTGGCCTTCGACTTCTGTGAAGTCCTTGCCCAGTTTGCGGAACACGCCGGCGACGCGGGTGTAGGCGTACAGCAGGTACGGCGCGGTGTTGCCTTCGAAGTTCAGCATCAGGTCGAAGTTGAAGCTGTAGTCGCTGGTGCGGTGCTTGGACAGGTCGGCGTATTTCACCGCGCCAATGCCCACCACCTTGGCGATGTTGCGCAACTCGGCTTCGGCCAGCTCTGGGTTCTTGTCCTTCACCAGGGTGTAGGCGCGTTCCTGGGCTTCGGTCAGCAGGTCGATCAGCTTCACGGTGCCGCCATCGCGGGTCTTGAACGGACGGCCATCGGCACCGTTCATGGTGCCGAAGCCCATGTGTTCCATGTCCATCGGGTGTGTCACGAAGCCGGCCTTGCGCGCCACGGCGAACACTTGCTGGAAGTGCAGGGCCTGACGCTGGTCGACGAAGTACAGCGCGCGATCAGCCTTGAGCTTGCCGCTGCGATAACGCACGGCCGCCAGGTCGGTGGTGGCGTAGAGGTAGCCGCCGTCTGCCTTGACGATGATCACCGGCAGCGGGTCGCCGTCGGCGTTCTTGAACTCGTCGAGGAACACACACTGGGCGCCATTGCTCTCAACCAGCATGCCGGCGGCCTTGAGGTCGTTGACCACATTGATCAGGTCGTCGTTGTAGGCACTTTCGCCCATCACGTCGGCCATGGTCAGTTTGACGTTCAGCAGTTCGTAGATTTTCTGGCAGTGCGACAGGGAGATGTCTTTGAACTTGGTCCACAGCGCCAGGCAATCCGGGTCGCCGGCTTGCAGCTTGACCACCAGGCCACGGGCGCGATCAGCAAACTCTTCGGATTCGTCGAAGCGCTGCTTGGCCGCACGGTAGAAGTTTTCCAGGTCCGACAGCTCGTCGCTGGTGATCGGGTTTTCCTGCAGGTACGCCATCAGCATGCCGAACTGGGTGCCCCAGTCGCCCACGTGGTTCTGACGGATCACTTCGTCGCCGAGGAATTCCAGTACTCGCGCAACACCGTCACCGATGATGGTCGAGCGCAAATGGCCGACGTGCATCTCTTTGGCGAGGTTCGGCGCCGACAGGTCGACCACGGTGCGCTGCACCGGGCCGGCCTTGCGCACGCCGATTTGTTCGTCGGCGAGTGCGGCGTCAAGGCGAGTGGCCAGGGCCTGGGTGTTCTGGAAGAAGTTCAGGAAGCCCGGACCAGCGATTTCGGTTTTGCTGACGTTTTCATCAGCCGGCAGCGCAGCGATAATTTTTTCCGCCAGGTCACGCGGCTTCATGCCGGCCGGTTTGGCCAACATCATGGCGATGTTGCTGGCGAAGTCGCCGTTCTTCTTGTCGCGGGAGTTTTCCACCTGGATCGCCGGCGACAGGCCTTCAGGCAACACACCTTCGTTGACGAGTTGGGTGATGGCTTGTTGGATCAGCTGGCGAATGGTGTCTTTCATGGTGGTCTCTTTCGACCGCAAGCGCGGTACGCGCTTCGATGCGCTGGTGGAAAAACTGGGCATTATCCGTGGCGAAGACGGGCTTGCCAACTATAGCGGGCTGGTTATGGATATGTGGTGACAAATCGACCGCCTTCGCGAGCAGGCTCGCTCCCACATTGATCGCGTGAGCGCCACAGAACCCCTGTGGGAGCGAGCCTGCTCGCGAAAGCGATCTCAAAATCAATACAAATCCACCGGATCGACATCAAGAGACCAACGCACCGCCCGTCCGCTCGGCATCTGTTCCAACACCAGCAACCAACTGCTCAACAACCGATGCAGTGGCGCCCGTGCCGTAGCCTGCAACAACAACTGTGCTCGATAACGTCCGGCGCGGCGCTCCATCGGCGCGGGCACCGGCCCCAGCAGCTCGATTCCGGTCAGGCCTTGCTCGGCCAATAAACGCTCGGCCTCGCTGCACGCTTCATCAAGAAACCCTTCGGCTTGCCCCGGTTTGTGCGCTTCCGCGCGCAGCAGCGCCAAATGGGCAAACGGCGGTAATCCAGCGGAGCGGCGTTCGCTCAACGCTTGCTCGGCAAAAGCGAAATACCCTTGCTCGGTCAGTTGCACCAGCAGCGGATGGTCCGCCAGGTGCGTCTGGATGATCACTTTGCCCGGCTCTTCCGCTCGCCCGGCGCGACCGGCGACCTGAACAATCAATTGCGCCATGCGCTCGCTGGCGCGGAAGTCGCCGGAGAACAGCCCGCCGTCGGCGTCGAGAATCGACACCAGCGTCACCCGTGGGAAGTGATGCCCTTTGGCAAGCATTTGCGTGCCCACCAATATGCACGGTTGGCCCTTTTGAATGGTGGCGAACAGCTGATTCATCGCGTCCTTGCGCGACGTGCTGTCACGATCGACCCTCAGCACCGGGACGTCCGGGAATAAAATCGCCAGCCGTTCCTCGGCGCGCTCGGTGCCGGCGCCCACGGGCCGCAAATCGACTTTGCTGCATTTCGGGCAGCGCCGGGGTACGCGTTCGACGTAGCCGCAATGGTGGCAACGCAGCTCGCCGGAGCGCTGGTGCACAGTCATCCGCGCATCGCAGCGCTGACATTCAGACATCCAGCCGCAGTCGTGACACAGCAGTGTCGGCGCAAAGCCGCGACGGTTGAGGAAAACCAAGACTTGCTGGCCGGCGGCCAGTGTTTGGCCGATGGCTTGCTGCATCGGCCCGGAAATACCGCTGTCCAGCGGGCGACTTTTTACATCCAGGCGCAGGAAGCGCGGTTGCTTTGCGCCACCCGCCCGTTCGTTCAGCCGTAGGAGGCCGTAACGGCCGGTGTAGGCGTTGTGCAGGCTTTCCAGTGAGGGCGTGGCGGACCCGAGGACAATCGGGATGTTTTCCTGTCGGGCACGGACCAATGCAAGGTCTCGGGCGTGATAGCGCAAACCTTCCTGCTGTTTATAGGAGCCGTCGTGCTCTTCGTCGATGATGATCAGGCCGGGGTTTTTCATCGGCGTGAACAGCGCCGAGCGGGTGCCGATAATAATGTCGGCGTCACCGTCCCGAGCGGCGAGCCAGGCTTCGAGGCGTTCGCGATCATTGACCGCCGAGTGGATCAAGGCGATGCGCGCATTGAAGCGCTGTTCGAAGCGCGCCAGGGTTTGCGGGCCGAGGTTGATCTCCGGGATCAGCACCAGCGCTTGTTTGCCAGCCTCAAGAGTTTCGCGGATCAGCTGTAAATAGACTTCGGTCTTGCCGCTGCCGGTGACGCCGGCCAGCAAAAACGCGTGATAACTGTCGAACCCGGCGCGGATGGCTTCATACGCCGCGCGCTGCTCCGGGTTCAGCGGTAATTCCGGTTGCGCCAGCCAGTGCTCGTGACGCGCGCCGGGGGCGTGTTTGCGGATTTCTACCTGCACCAGGTCTTTGGCCAGCAACAAATCCAGGCTGTCTTTGCTCAACATCAGCTTGCTCAGCAATTGATGAGCAACGCCGTGGGGATGTTGGGCCAGCGTCGCCAATGCTTCGCGCTGGCGCGGTGCGCGGGCAATGCGCGGATCATCCAGGCTGGCGCCCGGCGCGGCAGACCAGAAGCGTTCCTGGCGCGCTTCAGCCAGTTCGCCCTGACGCAGCAACACCGGTAGCGCCCAACTCAAGGTATCGCCGAGGCTGTGTTGGTAATACTGGGAGGTCCACAGGCACAGCTTGAACAGCGCCGGTGGCAGCGGTGGCGTGGCGTCGAGCAGGGCCAGCGCAGGTTTGAGCTTTTCCACCGGCACTTCGCTGGTATCGGTGACCTCCACCAGAATCCCGATCATTTCCCGTCGTCCGAACGGCACCCGCAGGCGCATGCCGGGATGCAACTGGGCGCGCAGGATCCCGGCCGGGGCACGGTAATCGAACAGGCGGCGCAGGGGCGAAGGCAGGGCGAGGCGCAAAATGGCGTCGGGCACGCGGGGGGATCTCGATCAGCAGGCGGTAAAAAGGATCAGGCACATAACCTTGTAGAAGTGAGCCTGCTCGCGATAGCGGTGTTTCAGACGACATAAACGTTGAATGACAGATCGCTATCGCGAGCAGGCTCACTCCTACAGGGGATCGCGTATTGGGTCGGGAGCCTAGCAGACGACTGGTTTGAGGGACAGCTTGCGTGATTGGCGATGTCTGGTAGAATCCGCGGCCTAATTACGTGCGGTATTCAACAATAGTGTTGAGTGGCGGCACGCTAGCCTGAGGAATCATCATGAAAGCCGATATCCATCCAACATACGAAATCACCGCAGTTACCTGCAGCTGTGGCAACAAGTTCGAAACTCGTTCGAACCTGGCCAAGCCTCTGGCGATCGACGTATGCAACGAGTGCCACCCGTTCTACACCGGTAAGCAGAAGACTCTGGATACTGGCGGTCGTGTACAGCGCTTCGCAGACCGTTTCGGCGCTTTCGGCAAGAAAGCTCCAGCTGCTGCAGAGTAAGGTTGAAGGGCCCGATGGGCTTTTCCTTGCTGTTGAAAAAGGCGTCCCTTGCGGGCGCCTTTTTTGTGTCTGCGATTTGGCTGACCGGCGCCCAGGCCTTCTGCCCGACGCCAAGCGGGCTGACATCGGTTACGGTGCAGCGGGTGGTGGATGGCGACACCTTGCGCCTGAGCGATGGCCGCAGTGTGCGCATGATCGGCTTGAATACGCCGGAGCTGGCCAAGCAGGGCCGTTCCGACGAGCCGTTTGCCGTGATCGCGCGCAAACGTCTTGAAGCGCTGGTGGCGGCCAGCAATGGGCGCGTCGATTTGCTGCCGGGTAAAGAAAACAAGGATCGCTACGGTCGCACGCTGGCCCATGTCTATGGCGCTGACGGTGCCAATCTCGAAGCGCAGATGCTTGCCGAAGGCTTGGGTTTTCAAGTAGCGGTGGCACCCAATGTTGATTTGGTCAGTTGCCAGCAAGCCGCCGAACGCAGCGCCCGGGAGGCCGGCCTTGGCGTATGGCGGCAATCCCCTGTATTGAAAACGGAGCAGATCAGCGTTTCTGGTTTCGCCGTGCTCAGCGGTCGTGTGAGCAATGTTCAGCGCAATCGCGGTGGGGTTTGGATCGAGTTGCAGGACTCGGTTGTATTGCGCGTTGCACCCAATGTGCTCGGACAATTCGATGTCTCTGCGCTGGAAAAGCTCAAGGGCAAGCAGATTGAGGCGCGTGGCTGGGTGCTGGATCGTTCGCGTCACGGCGAATTGAAATCCGGGCAGGCACGTTGGCTTCTTCCGCTCACCGATCCGTCGATGTTGCAGACGGCGCAGTAAGAAAGAATTGTAGACATTTTTGTTGTCGATTGTGAACAGTCAATCCCTTGTGTTCCGTGGCTCTTGGCCCAAAGTCGTAAGGCCGGGCGCTTGACAGGGGTGACTGGTCAGTCTTGTGGGGATTTTGCGAGGCGCGTATCCTCGCTGACCAGTCTGTCCCACAGTAAAAGCGGAATGCCAAAATGTCTGATCTGAAAACTGCCGCTCTCGAATATCACGCCCATCCTCGTCCAGGGAAGCTGAGTGTCGAGCTCACCAAGGCCACCGCTACCGCCCGCGACCTGTCGCTGGCTTACAGCCCCGGCGTAGCCGAACCAGTACGCGAAATCGCCCGCGATCCTGAACTGGCCTACAAATACACCGGCAAGGGCAACCTGGTGGCAGTCATTTCCGATGGCACCGCGATTCTCGGCCTGGGTAACCTCGGCCCATTGGCTTCCAAGCCTGTGATGGAAGGTAAAGGCGTGCTGTTCAAGCGCTTCGCCGGCATCGACGTTTTCGACATCGAAGTCGACTCCGAAAGCCCGCAAGCCTTCATCGACACCGTCAAGCGCATCTCGATCACCTTCGGTGGCATCAACCTGGAAGACATCAAGGCACCTGAGTGCTTTGAGATCGAACGCGCTCTGATCGAACAGTGCGACATTCCGGTATTCCACGATGACCAGCACGGCACCGCAATTGTTACCGCGGCCGGCATGATCAACGCCCTGGAAATCGCTGGAAAAACCCTCGCTGACGCCAAGATCGTCTGCCTGGGCGCCGGTGCGGCCGCCATCTCCTGCATGAAATTGCTGGTGAGCATGGGCGCCAACATCGAAAACATCTTCATGGTTGACCGTACCGGCGTGATCCACTCCGGCCGTGACGACCTGAACCAGTACAAGGCTGTCTTCGCTCACGCGACCGACAAACGCACCCTGGCTGACGCGCTGACCGGTGCTGACGTGTTCGTTGGCCTGTCCGGCCCGAACCTGCTGAGCGCTGAAGGCCTGAAGTCCATGGCGGCCAACCCGATCGTGTTCGCGTGCTCCAACCCGGATCCGGAAATCTCCCCGGAACTGGCTCACGCCACCCGTGACGACGTGATCATGGCCACCGGCCGTTCGGACTACCCGAACCAGGTGAACAACGTACTGGGCTTCCCGTTCATCTTCCGTGGTGCCCTGGACGTTCGCGCCAAGCGCATCAACGAAGAAATGAAAGTGGCTGCGGCCAACGCCCTGCGTGAACTGGCCAAACTGCCAGTGCCTCAGGAAGTGTGCGACGCCTACGGCGGCATCAAACTGGAATTCGGCCGTGAGTACATCATTCCGAAACCAATGGATGCCCGTCTGATCACCCTGATCTCCGATGCCGTGGCCAAGGCTGCTATCGAGACCGGCGTAGCGACCCTGCCGTATCCGAAGAACTACCCGCTGAAAAGCGTGGATGACGTGTTCAACGGCTAAGCCGTTGTAGCGCTTCAACCCAAAAGCCCCGGCTCTTATTGAGTCGGGGCTTTTTTATGTCCGCAAGTTTGTGGGTGACTGTGATGGCCTCTTCGCGAGCAGGCTCGCTCCCACATTTGTCCGATGAGTACATGAATCTGGAG
>NZ_JBFUIH010000035.1:0-69744 GCF_056401975.1 Pseudomonas sp. P4_C8
CCCCAGGTCAGACCCCAGGTCAGACCGTCGCGGATTGATGCCTGCGCTCCTACCGGCCTTCGAGGCCTGAATGTAATCGGCATACCGTGAGCTCAACCAATGTTGGCCAGAAGCCAAAGATGGCTTCCTCGAATAGGCCTTATACATAGATGCAACCGGGTAGCAGTGTTTGAAAAGCAGGTAGACAGTGGGGGCGAGTCCATACATAGGAGTGAGCCTGCTCGCGATAGCGGTGTGTCAGTCGATATCAATATTGAATTATGAATCGCCATCGCGAGCAGGCTCGCTCCCACATTTGCAGCGCATCAGGCAAACACTGCTTAGTCCTCCAGCACCAGCAGCGGCGTGCCTTTCTTCACAATGTACGTCGCCAGCTCTGACGCCTTGCCGCCACCAACGTTCTTCGCCAAATGCGCCGTACCCGCGGGGATGTACAGCGAATCGCCAGCCTTGAGCGTGACCGGTGGCCGGCCTTCCAGTTGGTACTCGAACGTGCCGTCGATGACGTATGCCACTTCCACGCCTGGATGCGAGTGTTTCGGCGAGACCACGCCCGCGTCGAAATCAACACGTACCTGAATCACCTCACGCTCAGCGACGTCCAGGTCCTGGCGCACCAGGTCTGTACGATGAATGCCTGACTGCCAGCTTTTGCCAGGCTGCGCTTCATGGCTTGCCTCGGCAGCCTGCGAAAAGCTCGCGAAGGTAACCAGTGTTACAGCGGCTAGCGCGATGCCGAGCCGGGTGTGACGGGAAGTGATACGGGACATCGCAATTCTCCAATGATGACCGCCGATGCGGTGTGTTCATTTAGAGGGCGCGGTGTATCCCGCTCGTGTCGCATAACCCATGGTTTTGTATGCCAAGTTGGCTGTCGGCACAGGAGATACGTTGCGATACAAGCACCCGTGTGCGCCAGGACCGACTATCCGAAGAAATGTCCTCTGTCACCGGACAGCTAAAATTGACAGGGGGATCACTTCAACGCGTCCTTACAAGCGGGAGTTTCACGATGAAAATCGTATCTTCGCTGGCGTCGGTGGTGGTGGCGGTCGGGTGGCTCTGCGGGTGTTCGACGGTGCCTGACAGTCAGATCACCAACGTTCCCCTGCACGCTACGCCCGTCAATGCCGGGAATATCGCCCGGCCCATCATGATGCCCAACGGCAATACGACGGAGTTCTGGTTTGCCGTCAGCGGTGAAACCATGGGCAGCGCATTACCCGGTCGTTTGTCGGCTTACATCTATCCCGGAAGCTGTGCCAATTTAGGTTCAAAACCGGCCTATGACCTGAACGACGGACCGAATGCGCGGTTCTATTCAATGGCATCGATGCAGTACTTCTGGAAAAGTGCGCCGGTGTCTGTCGAAACGCTTCGAGCCGGCGGCTATGCCTTGGTGGTGCGTGAAAACCCGGCCGATGGTCATCAAAACATTTTCTGCGGCAATCTGAGCTGAAGCCATTGGACTTCCCTGCGTTCCCGCCTGTTGTGCGGGAACGTTTTTTTCAGCAATTGCCACAGGTGCTGTCACTGGTCCTGAGCCGCGACCGGGTCCGCCCCGCGACCACCCTTGAAGGCGTCACGCCGGGCTTTTCGTTCAGCGGCGTAGGCTTCGCTGGGCGTGCTGTTCAACTCCCCGCGACGCAGCGGTTCGCCGCAATGCGCGCACAACGGCCCCAGCCCGGCGGGCTGGCGACAGGTGGTGTGGGTGTAAACGACCGCCAACCCCTCCTCCTCTGACTTGCACCAGGTTTCCCCCCAGGCACGCAACGCCAGCACCACGCAATAGAAAGCGTCGCCTTTGGGCGTGAGGTGGTACTCGTAACGCGGTGGCCGCTCGCTGTAGGCGCGACGGACGACCAACCCGTCAGCCTCCAGACGCTTGAGGCGTGTGGCGATCATTTGCGGAGTCCCGGCGGTCTGCGCCTGGATCTCGTCGAATCGATGGCTGCCCATGAACAATTCGCGCAGCACCAGGACCGTCCAGCGGTCGCCGACGACGGCCTCAGCCCGCGAAATCGGGCACAGGGTTTCGGGAACAGGTGTGTTTACCGACATGCGGTCTTGCCTCATTTACAGTTACTATGATTATCATATCAACGTGATGCACGGACAAGCCCCGAACATCGGTCACTCAACATTCCTGGAGAACACAGCCATGTCAGAAGCGCTCTATCCCCTTGGCAGAACCGCTTATCTGTTGGTCGATCCTTACAACGATTTCCTCAGCGAAGGCGGCAAAGTCTATCCGCTTATCGAACCGATCGCAGCGCAAGTCGGCCTGCTCGACAACTTGCGCGCACTCGATCGCACCGTTCGCGCCCTCAACATTCCGGTGGTCATCGTACCGCACCGCCGCTGGGAACAAGGCGACTATGAGGGCTGGGATCACCCAAGCCCCACCCAATGCAAAGTCATGCACATGCATCACTTTGCTCGCGGGGAATGGGGCGGCGACTGGCACCCGGATTTCGCGCCAAAGGAGGGCGATATCGTTGTTCAGGAACATTGGGGATCGAGCGGTTTTGCCAACACCGACCTTGATTTTCGTCTCAAGCAGAAAGGCATCACCCACGTGATCATCGTTGGCCTGCTGGCCAATACCTGCATCGAGGCCACCGCCCGATACGCGGTGGAACTGGGCTATCACGTGACACTGGTGCGCGACGCAACGGCCGCCTTCAAGCCAGAAATGATGCACGCGGCGCATGAGCTGAACGGCCCGACGTTCGCCCACGCCATTGTGACCACGCCAGAACTCATCGCCACCCTGACCCAAGGTGAGCGCCCATGACATTGACAGGCAAACTCATGATCGGCGCCCGCGATGTCCCCGCAATTGAAGGGACGATGAAGGCGCTAAACCCTGCCACGAACCAATTGATCGAACCGGACTTCGCCCTGGGTGGCGTGGACGACGTCGACCGGGCCGCAACCCTCGCCGATGAAGCGTTCGATGTTTACAGCCACACCTCGCTCGCCCGGCGCGCATCGTTCCTCGACAGCATTGCCGACAATCTGGATGCAGTCCGCCAGGCGCTGGCGGCCAGAGCAGCACTCGAAACCGGTGTGCCGCAGGCGCAACTTGAGGGCGAAGCGATAAAAGCCGCCACCCAGTTCCGTCAATTTGCCGAGGTCGTGCGTAAAGGCCGCTTCCTGCAACTGGCCATCGATCCGGCACAGCCTGATCGTCAGCCGCGTCCGCGCATGGACCATCGGCTACAGAAGATCGCCCTCGGCCCGGTGGCGATTTTCGGCGCGAGCAACTTTCCGATTGCGTACTCGGTCGCAGGCGGCGATACCGCATCGGCACTGGCCGCCGGCGCGACCGTCATCCTCAAGGCGCATAACGCGCATCCCGGCGCTTCGGAAATTCAGGCGCGGGCCATTCGCGACGCCATACAAGCGCACGATCTGCCCGAAGGCGTGTTCTCGATGGTGCGCGGTGGCGGTAACGCCATCGGTGAAGCCCTGGTCGATCATCCGCTGATCAAAGCGGTGACGTTCACCGGTTCGGAACGTGGCGGCATGGCGCTGTATCGCCGTGCGCAGCTACGCCCCGATCCAATTCCGGTGTTCACCGAGATGACCAGCGTCAACCCCACATTCATCTTGCCCCATGCACAGGCGGCGAAAGGCGCGCAGATCGGTGACGGCTTTATCGAGCGCATGCTGGTCAACGTCGGGCAAGCCTGCCTCAAACCCGCGCTGCTGATCGCCATCGAAGGGCCTGGTTTTGAGGCGATGCGCGCCGCGATGGTCAAACGCGTCGACGAAGCCCCAGCGCGGCCGATGCTGACACCGGGCATTCACGCGTCGTATGTGAACGGTCTCGAACTGATGGAGGACACAGGGGCACGGCGCATTGCCGAGGGCTCGGCGGCCAGTGCAGTACTGGAGGGTGTATCCGCGTTGCTGGAAGCCGATGGCGCGCAGTTCCTGACCGAAACACTACTGGCCGAAGAGGTGTTCGGCCCGTCAGCGCTGCTGGTGAAGGTCAAGGATGAGGCTGAAATGCTCGCCGTTGCTCGCTCGCTGCGTGGCCAACTGTCGGCGGCCATGCACCTTGAGGACGAGGATTTGCCCTTGGCACAGCGCTTGTTACCCGTGCTGGAGCGACGTACCGGGCGCATCGTCATCAACGCCTTCGCGCATCCGCAGGAAGTGACGTTTGCCACCGTTCACGGCGGGCCGTTTCCGGCCACGTCGGACAGCCGTTTCACGTCGGTCGGCATGAGCTCGATTGAACGTTTCTTGCGCCCGGTGGCTTACCAGGGTTTTCCGCAAGCGTTGCTGCCTGACGTGCTGCGAGACGCAAACCCGCTGGAGTTGCCTCGACTCATTGACGGAGTATAGAAAAGGGGTTCGGGGGTCAATGTCTGGACATCAAGCCATGCAGGACCCCGAACCTCAAACCCGCCTCCGAAGGCGTCATCTGCAAGATCCCGAAGACCTTGAACGCCGCCAGCATCACCACCAGCCCACCCGGCAAGGTGCTCAAGCGATGGTTTTGCAGACCGGCCAGTTTGAGCTGTTTGACATGCCCCACTTCCAACAGTCGTAACGACAGGCGCAGCAGACCGCTGTAAGTGATACCGCTTTCGCCGTCGTCGTTCATCCCGTTGGCCTTGAGCACCTTGGCGAGCATCCGTGCCGTCCCCGAAGACCCGATGGCCTGTTGCCAACCCAAGGCCCGGTAACGCCGCGCCACTGTTTCAAATTGCAGCGTGGCCACACGCTCCGCCTCCAGCAACGCCGGGGCGGTGATGCAGCCACCGGAAAAATACCGCGCGCCAAAAGTACCGCTGCCAATGGCAATGCTTTCGGTCAACAGCGGTTGAGCGCCCTGCCCCAGAATCAACTCGGTGGACCCGCCACCGATGTCCACGACCAGTCGCATGCTTTGCGGGCTGGGGATCGAATGGTTGACACCGGCGTACACCAGCTGAGCCTCTTCGTGCCCGGAGATGACGTCAATCCGGAACCCGAGGTGGCGCTCGGCGCTGTTCAGGAACAGCTGCGCATTGTCGGCCTCGCGCACAGCACTGGTCGCCACCGCCCGCACCCGGCCGGCTTCAAAGCCGCGTATTTTTTTGCCAAATCGCGAAAGCGCCTGCCATCCACGATCCAGCGCCATTTCGTCCAGCGCACCGCCCTGAAAACCTTCCGACAAACGGACAGGTTCACGCAGGGTTTTCACCTCGTGGATCATCCATTTCTGGTTCCGTTTGACCGATTGGCCAATCATCATGCGAAACGCATTGGAGCCCAGGTCAATGGCTGCAAACAGGGAGGCGTCTCCTTTCATGGCGGGGATTCCTGGCAATTTCATCGGCCTGCGGAGGGAGTTCCGCGAAGCGTTCAAGATGGTTTGCAAGGATGCTGCCATGGGTTAGGTGACACCAAGATGACACCGCCGTTTTTTCTACGCCCCGGAGGCCAGCCGCCCCCCCGGGCAGCGCTTCCGGTTTACAGAAGCGCTGCTTACAGGGTCGCCTTGGTCATTTGTCGTCCGGTTTGGTTGACGATTGAGGCCGCTGTTCAGCGCTTTCTTCGGCGTTGGGCGGTTCGGGATAACTGCCTGGCATGAACACGTGAGTCAGCAATTCCCTGGCATCGACGTCGACAACGCCCTGAACTGAACGGGTCACTGCAACAACCTGCTCACATTGCCGATGGGTATTGACCCGGCCACTCAACGCCACCGTACCCGCATGGGTCTTGACGTGAATGTGCATGGCAAGGGTGGGCTCGGCCATGGCCAGGGCCGACTTCACCCGGGCCGTCAGCCATGTATCGTGAGCGACCGCTTCCAGTTGATGAGAATACTGCTCGAAGGAACGAAGTTTCATGGTGGATCCCTCTTTCAGAACGAAGGAGCAAACACCTTAATTATAGTGCGCCCCCCGCCTGCGGTCGGGATACCTAGCGTTTGACCGACAAATCGGTCTGCGTCATGCGACTACGAATAGTAAACACGCCGTCTCCGGAGAGAATCGCGCTGCGAGCAAACAGCCGACCGCTCTCCCAGTTCGAAAGACCCAGCTCCGGCTTGTTCAGCGCGTACTGTCCATCGACCCAGCGAGTAATCCCGTTGCCGACAAACGGAGCGTTGACCGCGTTGTAGAAACGCTCATGCGCAGCGTCATCCGCACTGATCAACGACACTGTGAACTGCGGGCTGTAGCGATTGAACAAGGCAATGGCACAGTCCAGATCGACGACGATCATCAGGCTGACTTCCGGGGTTTCTTCCCATTCCCACTCGCGGCCCAATTGATCCTCTGGCAATGGCTCGACCATTGCCTCGGTCCGGTAGCCTTCGGCGCGGTATACCTCGACGTTTGCACCCAACCACTGAGCCGGCAAGTCCCCCTCGCTGCCTTCGACAATATGCAACTTGCAGCCCTGGCCCCGTGCGTTGCCGGCCTGTTGCAACGCATCGAGAAACAGCGGCACCAGTTCGGCGGCACGGTCGCGCTGGATCAGGCAGACGTTCAAGGTGTTGCAGACCTTGCGGTCCAGAGAGTTGCGTACGACGGCGGCGAAGCGAGTCGCGTCGGCATCCTTGTCGGCGATCAGCCAGGCACCGCCGGTGCCGTGCAGGCTGACGGCGGTGCCGGCCTGTTGGGCGATGCTGCCCAATTGGCTGACCGCACGCCCCGAACCGCGGGCCACGGCCAGGGACAGACGCCGGTCGGCGAACATCGCCCAACCGGCCGCGTGGTTGACGCTTTCGACCAGCGACACCGCGCCGACCGGCAACCCGGCGTCGCTCAGTGCCGGATTCAGGGCATGGGTGACGATGGCTTGGGCGGTGCTCAATGCATCGCTGCCAATGCGCAGCACGGCGGTGTTGCCAGTGCGTAAGACACCGGCAGCGTCGGCGAACACATTCGGTCGGCCTTCAAAGACAAACGCGACGATGCCCAGCGGCGACACCACTTGTTCGACTTTCCAGCCGTCATGCTCAACGCAACTGATCACCTTGCCCCGTGTGGCGGGCGCATCGCGCCAGGCGCGCAGGCCGGCGATCATGTCACTGCGCATGCGTTCATCCGCCAGCAAGCGCGTGGTGGAACGCCCACGGGCCTTGGCGCGTTCGATGTCGGCGAGGTTGGCGGCCGCGATCAAGTCCCAGCACTGCGGGGTTTCCAAGCGCTGGGCAAACAGATCGAAGAAGGCGCTGATTGCTTGATCCGACACCGCCGAAATCGCGCTGAACGCCACTGCTGCACGTTCGATCGCAACGCTGGCCGCTTGCTGGTCAGCCACCGGAATCAGCAACAATTCGCCGCTGACCTGTTCTACCAACAGGTGGTCTCCGGGCTGAAAGCGCGCGGCCAGTTCGGGGCTGACCACCGTGACACGATTACCGGCAAAAGGAATCGGCGTGCCAGCGACTAGACGTTCGAGCGCAAGAGACATGAAGCGGTTCACCATGCAGGGGGCGGCTGGAAAATGTATAGGAAATTTTCCGGAGCGTCATTCACCACTAATCCCCTGTGGGAGCGAGCCGGCTCCGGGCGGCGTTCCGACGAATGCGGTGTGTCATTCGACGATGATGCTGACTGATACACCGCTTTCGCGAGCAGGCTCGCTCCCACAGGGGTTGTGCGCCGGGCTTGTATCAGTGTGTATACAGCCCGCCTCCTGACACACCCCGCCCATAAAACCCCGCCGCAAAGACACATCGCAGATACACCGTCTTGATGAACTACGCCTGTCGATTGGCCAAGCCGATCAAAGCGCTCAACTCACTCAATGCTACGGAGTATCACCATGTTCAAACTCTCAACGTCCTCCCTGACCCTCGGCCTGCTCATCGCCGGTGGCCTGGCCTTGTCAAACGTCGCATCGGCCTCCGAATCCGAAGCCTTCAGCATGAAACAACTGGCCCACGGCTACAGCCAGGTCCAGGCCGACACCGCGGAAAAACCCGCCGAAGGCAAATGTGGCGAAGGCAAGTGCGGCGCCGGCGAGTAACCCATCGCGCGGGGCACGCCGTGGCCCCGCATTCCTGCCCCAGTGGAGACCAAACCCATGAACACCTCGCTCTCGTCGGCCGTCAAAAGCCTGCACCTGAACCTCGACCGTGCCGGTAGCTGGCTCGCGCCCCTGACCTTGCGGTTGTTCATCGCCTGGGAGTTTTTTGAGTCAGGCCGGGAAAAATGGAATGGTGAAAACTGGTTTGCCGACATCCAGGACCGTTTTCCGTTTCCATTCGACCACGTGCCAGCCACGCTGAACTGGGAGCTGTCGATGGGGGCCGAGCTGATTGGCGCGCTCGCCATTCTGCTGGGCCTTGGCACACGGCTATCGGCGATCATGCTGATGGTGGTCACGGTGGTCGCCACCGCTGCCGTTCACTGGCCGGCCGATTGGTCTACATTAAGTGAGCTTGCCCAGGGTTACGCCATCAGCAACAAGGGTCACGGTAACTTCAAACTGCCGCTGATCTACCTCGCCGCCCTGCTGCCGTTGTTGCTCTCGGGTGCCGGCAAGCTGAGCCTCGATACGCTGCTGGCGCGATTTTTCTGGCGCCGTCACAATCGTTGAGATGCTACCGTGGCAAGCTTGACTCTTCACCTCACTTGCGTAGACAGGAGCCACCATGAGCGTGACCACCCAATGGATCGAGATCGACGGCGACGAAGGTACATTCGGCGCTTACCTGGCCATTCCGCATACCCAACGAGGCCCGGGGATCGTCTTGATCCAAGAGATCTTCGGTGTCAACGAGCACATCCGCTCGGTCGCCGAGCAATACGCCGCTGACGGGTATCTGGTGATCGTGCCAGACCTGTTCTGGCGTAGCGGCCACCGCATCGAACTGACCTACGACGAAGCCGGCTGGAAACGCGCCGTCGAGTTGATGAACGCCACCGACATCACCAAGGCGCAGGCCGACATCAAACTGGCCATCGACGTGCTCGATGCACAGCCGGGGCTGGATGGTGGCATCGCTTCCATCGGTTATTGCTTTGGCGGCTTGCTGTCTTACCTCACCGCTACCAACGGGCTGGTGGATGTGGCGGTCGCCTACTACGGTGGCGGCATCCAGAATCACCTCGACCGCGCCGATGACATCCAGGTGCCACTGCTGATGCACTTCGGTGAGCAGGACAGCCACATTTCGCTGGAAGCCGTAGAGAATATCGCCGAACGTTTCGACACTAACGACAATGTGGAAATTGTCGTGTACCCAGAGGCAGAACATGGTTTCAACTGCTCGCACCGCGACAGCTACAACCAGCGCGCAGCGGCTGAGGCACATGGTAATACGTTGATTTTCCTGGGCCAGGAGCTCTAATTCAAACGGGCCGGCGGTGCGAATGACCTTCGCACCGCCGGGCTCGCCAGACGCTACTTCGCTACATCAATCGATACGAGGGTCGCCGTCGCCCCTTGCAACTGAAACTCGAAGTTCACCTGATCTCCCACCTTCACCGCAGCCAGTTGCGCCTCTGTAGCCTTGAACCCCATGGTCATCGGCGGCCATTTCACCGCCGGCACGGCACTGTGGGCGATGGTTACCGTGTGTTTCGCACTGTCGATGGCCTTCACGGTACCTGCCGCCTTGGCAACCGGAGCTTGCGCTGCTTGCTCCTTCATTGGCTTACCGTCCATGGCCTTGTCGTCCATCTTCATGCCCGACATATCCTCTGCCTGAGCCGAAAAAGAAAGGGCAATCACGGTGCTTGTCGCTGCGATCAGAGTCAGTTTCATTGGGCGTTTCCTTGAGAGTGAGTGGTTTGTGACAGGAGCTGACGGCGACGCATCAAGCGATACGCCGCCGGAATGACAAACAGCGACAGCAACGGCGCGGTGATCATGCCGCCGACCATGGGCGCTGCGATGCGGCTCATGACCTCGCTGCCAGTGCCGCCGCCCAACAGAATCGGCAACAGGCCGGCAATGATCACGGCCACGGTCATGGCCTTGGGTCGAACACGCTGCACTGCGCCTTCACGAATGGCGGCGACCAATCCGAGTTCCGTGCGGTCGCCCGCGTCTTCGCGCTCGGCCCAGGCATTTTTCAGGTACAGCAGCATGATCACCCCAAACTCGGCGGACACCCCGGCCAGCGCAATGAAGCCGACGCCCGTGGCCACCGACAGATTGAACCCCAGCCAATAGAGGAACCACGCACCACCCGCAAGGGCAAACGGCAGCGTGGTCATAATCAGCAAGGCCTCGTCGAAACGCGCGAACGTCAGATAAAGCAGCACAAAGATGATCAGCAGCGTGGCCGGCACCACCAATTTGAGCCTCGCGTTGGCCCGCTCCAGAAACTCGAACTGCCCGGAGTAACTCAGGCTCATGCCGGGGTGCAACGTGACCTGCTCGCTGACGACCCGGCGCAGATCGGCGACCACCGAAGCGATGTCCCGCCCACGCACGTCGATGTACACCCAGCCCGACGGACGCGCGTTTTCGCTCTTGAGCATCGGTGGCCCGTCCGTGACCTTGACCTTGGCCACCGTGCCGAGGGTGATCTGACTGCCCAGTGGCGTGTAGATCGGAAGTTGCTCCAACGCACCAAGGGAGTCACGCCACTCTCGCGGATAACGCACATTGATCGGGAAGCGCGCGCGATCTTCGATGGTTTCTCCGACGTTTTCACCGCCGATGGCGCCAGCCACGATCGACTGCACATCGGCGATATTGAGCCCATAGCGAGCAGCCGCCTTGCGGTCGATATCCACGTCGATGTAACGCCCACCGGTCAAGCGCTCGGCCAGCGCGGAACTGACGCCCGCAACATTTTTGGCCGCCCTTTCGACGCTTTGTGTCACCGCATCGATCTGCGCCAGATCGCTGCCGGCCACCTTCACCCCGATCGGGCTTTTGATGCCGGTGGCCAGCATGTCGATGCGGTTGCGAATCGGTGGAATCCAGAGGTTGGTCAACCCCGGCACACGGACCACGCGGTCCAGTTCTTCCACGAGTTTTTCCTGGGTCATGCCCGGTCGCCACTGGTCATGGGGCTTGAACTGGATCGTGGTTTCGAACATCTCCAGCGGTGCCGGATCGGTGGCGGTTTCTGCACGCCCGGCCTTGCCGAAAACGTGTTCGACTTCCGGTACGGTTTTGATCAGGCGATCCGTCTGTTGCAGCAGTTGCGCAGCTTTCTGCGTCGACAGGCCGGGTAGCGCCGATGGCATATAAAGCAGATCGCCTTCGTCCAGTGGCGGAAGGAACTCGCCCCCCAGACGCGACATCGGCCACAACGCGCTGGCAAAGACCAGGAACGCGACCAGCAGGGTGATTTTCGGACGACGCAGAACGGCATCCAGTGCCGGTTGGTAGAGCCTGATCAGCCAACGGTTCAGCGGGTTTTGTTGTTCATTGGGGATCCGACCGCGAATCCAGTAGCCCATCAACACCGGCACCAAGGTTACCGACAGCCCCGCCGCAGCCGCCATGGCGTAGGTTTTGGTGAACGCCAACGGGCCGAACAATCGCCCCTCCTGCGCTTCAAGAGTGAACACCGGAATGAACGACAGGGTGATGATCAGCAAGCAAAAGAACAACGCCGGCCCCACTTCCACCGCTGCATCGATCATGACCTGCCAGTGCCGCTCGCCCTTGAGTGCTTCCCCTGGATGAGTCGTGTGCCAGGCCTCGATCTTTTTGTGGGCGTTTTCGATCATCACCACGGCAGCATCGACCATGGCGCCAATGGCGATGGCGATCCCGCCCAGGGACATAATGTTGGCGTTGATCCCTTGATGGCGCATCACGATGAAAGCGATCAACACCCCCACCGGCAACGAGATGATCGCCACCAATGCTGAACGCAGGTGCCAGAGAAAAATCCCGCACACCAACGCCACCACGATGAACTCTTCGATCAACTTGTGGCTGAGGTTTTCCACAGCGCGATCGATCAACTTGCTGCGGTCGTACGTGGTGACGATCTCCACACCGGCCGGCAAGCTGCTTTTGAGCTCTTCAAGCCTGGCCTTGACCGCTGCGATGGTTTCCTTGGCGTTCTTGCCGCTGCGCAGGATCACCACGCCGCCGACGGTCTCGCCTTCGCCGTCGAGTTCAGCCAGGCCCCGGCGCATTTCCGGTCCCAGCTGAATCGTTGCTACATCGCCAAGGGTGACAGGCACGCTTCCCACGCCGAGCTTGAGAGGAATCGCCCGAAAGTCATCAAGCGTCTTCAGATAACCCGAAGCCCGTACGACAAACTCGGTTTCCGCCAACTCCAGCACCCCGCCACCGGTTTCCTGATTGGCCTTGCCAATGGACTCGGTAATTTGTGCCTGGGTAATCCCCAGATTGGCCATTTTCAAAGGGTCGAGCTGGACCTGATACTGCTTGACCATGCCGCCGACGGTGGCCACTTCGGCGACGTTGGGCAAGGTCTTGAGTTCGAACTTGAGGAACCAGTCTTGCAGCGCGCGCAGTTGCGCCAGATCGTGGCCGCCGCTGCGATCAACCAATGCATATTGGAAGATCCAGCCCACCCCGGTGGCGTCCGGTCCCAACGCCAGTTTGGCGCTGGCAGGCAGACGGCTCTGGACCTGGCTCAGGTACTCCAACACCCGTGAACGTGCCCAGTACTGATCAATGCCATCCTCGAACAACACGTACACAAAGCTGTCACCGAAAAAGGAGTAGCCGCGAACGGTCTTCGCCCCGGGCACAGACAACAGGGTGGTTGCCAGTGGATAGGTCACTTGGTTCTCGACAATCTGCGGTGCCTGGCCTGCGTAAGGTGTGCGAATGATCACCTGGACATCGGACAAGTCCGGCAGCGCATCGATGGGTGTGCTTTGTACCGACCACACGCCCCAAGCCGTGACAAACAGCGTTGCCAGCAGCACCAGAAAGCGGTTGGCCACGGACCAGCGGATCAGTGCGGCAATCATGGCTGGTCTCCGGTTTTTTCCAGCGGCTGGGCCACAATGCCGTTAAGGCTGGCTTCGGAGTCGAGCAGGAACTGCCCCGACGTGACCACCTGCTGCCCCTCCTTCAGGCCATTGAGTACCGCCGTTTGACCATCGCTTTCCGGCCCGGCCTGCACCTCGACCGGACGGTAGCGCCCGCCCTCTTCGGCCAGCATCACCAACACACGCCGCCCCGTGCGAATCAAGGCTTCGCTCGGCACCTGCAAGACTGTTTCGGTGGTGCTGTGCAAGCGCACCTGTGCTGTCAGCCCAGGGCGCAAGCGGCCGTCAGGGTTGGGCAGTTCCACCCGCACGCTGACGGTGCGGCTGTCCGCATTGGTTTGCGGCAGGATCGCGCTGACCGTCCCGTGAAGAACCGTCTGCGCAGAACCCACAAGGCTGGCTTCCACGGTTTGACCTGTCTGGATTGCCCCCGCAACCGCCTCCGGCACCGCTACTGTCAACCAGACACTGTTCAGGCCATTGACCCGGGCCAGCGTTTCTCCAGCGGCCAGGGTCATGCCGACGCGCACGTTCAGTTCCTGCAAGGCACCGGCAATCGGCGTGGTGATCGTCTGAATCAACTGCACTTTGGCACTACGTTCGACCTGGGCGATCAAAGTGGCCGGCATCCCGGTCAGGCGCAATCGCTGTCGGGCAGCGGCCAACAGGCCGGGGTCGCCCAGCCGCTTGAGCACCAGAAACTCCTCCTGAGCGCCAGCCCATTCCGGCACCAGAATGTCCGCCAATGGCGCCCCCGCCTTGAGCACATCGCCCGGTGCACGGGCGTATACCCGTTCGACGAAACCCGCTGTGCGCGCCTGAATCACCGCCACGTCCCGTTCGTTATAAGCCAGCACACCTGCTGCCTCGAGGCTCGAGGCCTGAGCGCCACGGCGGACCTTGGCCAACCGCATACCGAGATTCTGCGCCACGCTCGGATCGATCTGGATAGAGGCCGTGTTGGCTTCGGCGTCGGCGTAACGCGGCACCAGTTCCATTTCCATAAAGGGCGACTTGCCGGGTTTGTCGAACTTCTGCTGCGGGTACATCGGGTCGTACCAGTACAAGGCTTTGGGTTCTCCTCCTGCCATCGCGCCTTGATTGATCGTTGCCGGTTGATGGGCAAGCCAATAGCCGCCGACGCCGCCCAGCGCCATGGCGCACGCAACCCCTGCCACGCTTTTTAAACGGCTCATTGGCCATTCTCCCCGTAGGCGAAATACAGCCGCGCGCTGGTCAGTGCTTTCTGTTCGTTGATGTCGATCTGCTTCAGACGGGCCTCGATCAGCTCACGCCGGGTGGCAACAACCGCCGACACATCGCTTTTGCCCGCCCGATAACTGGCGAGGGTCAACTCGGCCTTTTCTTTGGCCAACGGCAATACACTTTCCTGCGTGCGCCGCACTGCACGCTCCAGTCGCTGGTAGTCGGCCAATTGGTCTTCCAGTTGCTGGGTGTGCTCACGAACCAACGCCTCACGCTCGGCTTCGAGTTGATTGAGCTCAGCGCGTTTGGCGGCGATCTTCGGGTTTTGCCGCGACGCGGGAAACAGTGGCAGGTCGAAGGTGAATTGCACGCTGACCATGTCGCCGAACTCACGCCCACGCTTCTGGTAATCGAGCTCCCAGCTCCAGTCGGATTGTTTGTCGGCTTCGGCTTCGCGGACTTTGGCCTGCGCTTGCCGGGTCATGGGCGCGAAGGCCACCAGTTCCGGGTGATGCTCAAGTTTGTGGGCGTAACGGGTGGTATCGATGGGCCATTGGGGCCAGTTGCCGATGGGTTGCTCATTGGCAGCGGGACCGATCCAGCGTTTGAGGGCGGCGCGTGCCTGGGCTCGCTGGAGCGTCAACTGGTCTTGCTGCTCTTCCAGTTGCGCCGCTTCCTGCTTGGGCGTCACCGCATCGGCGGGTTGCGCGCGACCGCTGGCGATCTGCGCGCGCACGGTGTCGGCCAGCAAACGGTTCTCGCGATAAAACTCCTGGAACAACACGTGTTTCAGCTCGACGGCATAGCTGTCGATCCAGGCCAGCGCAGTGGCCTGACGCACCGCCAGGCGCTCGACTTGAGCTTGCGCAGCGGCCACGTCTACGGCCGCGTCGGCGACGTCAGTACGCGCCCGGCGCTTGTCGCCATTGGGCATTTCCTGCATTACGCCGACCATCTGCATGGTCATGAAGTCGTGATCCAGCGTGCCGCGATCAGGGCCGCCCACCGGAAAGTTTTGCACCCCCAGCAACAGCTTGGGGTCAGGTAATTCCCCGGCGGGAATCGCGGCACTGCGGGCCGCCTGGAGTTTTTCTGCTTGAGCGGTGAGCGACGGCGCGTTGTCATCGGCCAATCGCAAGGCTTCATCGAGGGTCAGTGGGGCAGCAACGCACGGCAACGCCAATACGCTTGCGGCCAGGGCAGCCGCGAGCGGCCACCCCGTGCAAAAGCACGTGGGTTTCATGTCTGAAATTCCTGTCATGATCCGCTGCGCGCGTTTTACGGCGCACAGCAACGCCATCCCGCATGGGCGGAATGGGGCTCAACGTGGAACAGGAATCAGGCGCGAGGGGGGCGCCATACCCCGGACGGGGTCTGGACAGGCATCACGTCCGCGAAGAACGTGGCTACCACAGGGCTGAACAGGTTGACAGGAGGTTTGATGATCGAGACTTGCAGCATGCCACCGGTTTTGCATTCCTGACCGGGCTTGCAAGGTTTGCCATGGTCGGGCGCGGTGCTCATGTCCTGGCAGCAGTCCTGATCCATGTCACCCATCATCGCCATGCCCATGGTTTTCATCGGGCAAGGTTCTGCGGGTGCTGAAACGCCCGCCATCCCACTCAAGGGAAGCGCGAGGCTGATCAGGAAAATCAGGCAAAACCGCAGATAGCGTTTCATGGGGCTGGAGTCTAGCGGAGGTAACGGCGCTTTCAAATACCGGACAGCAAAATGAAGTGCCAACGCAACCTGTAGCAGCTGGCGAAGCCTGCGTTCGGCTGCGAAGCAGTCGTGAGACCTGAGTTTGCGGCTTTCCTGAAACACCGCATCGTCTGATTTCACGACTGCTGCGCAGTCGAACGCAGGCTTCGCCAGCTGCTACAAGAATTGCGTTACCGCAGAAATTTCTTAACTGACCGGGGCTTCTCACTTTCGGAGCCCTGGCACGCCAAAACGTTTACTTGATCAAACCTCTTCCGCTTGCGCAGCGACGGCCAGTTTCGGCTGAGCATTGCGCTCATGAACATGGCGATGGGGCGTGCGGTCGATGTTCAAACTCAGAATCTCCGGACGGCTGTAGTGGCCACGGCCGTCCATTTGGCGCTTGCGGATCTCGATCTCGAACAAGTCGATGTCAGCAATCACTTCGCCTTCGCCTTCGGTCAGCGCACCGACCACTTCACCTTGTGGGTCGATGATCGCGGTGTAGCAACCGCCGGAAATCGGACCGATCTCGCAACCGGTATCGGCCATGATTTGGGCTTGCTGTTCCGGGTACAACCAGGCGGTCGAGTTGACCACGAAGCACGCCGATTCCAGCGCATGCATGCGGATGCTGACTTCCATTTGACGGGTGAACCGTTCGCCGGCAAACGAGCCGGGGTACATCGAGGCGTGAATCTGTTCACCGTCTTCGATCAAGGCATACCGCGCCAGCGGGTTGTAATGTTCCCAGCAAGCCAGTTGACCGATGCGCCCTACCGCGCTGTCGGTGGCGCGCAGGCCGGAGCCATCGCCCATGCCCCAGATCATGCGTTCGTGATAGGTCGGCGAGATCTTGCGACGCGCCTGAATCAGCGTGCCGTCGGCATCAAACAGCAGTTGCGTGTTGTACAGCGTGCTGCCATCGCGCTCATTGACACCGATGGACACCACCATGTTGGCTTCCTTGGCGGCTTTGCCGATTTCATCGGTGGTCGCCGAAGGCACCACCACGGCCTGATCCAGCAACTTGTAGTGCTCGGAACCCATTTTGAAAGGCGCCTGCACAAAGGAGAAATACGGGTAATACGGTACGACGGTTTCCGGGAAAACGGCGAACTGCACACCCTTCTCGCCGAGTTCGCGAATCTTGTTAACGACCTTTTCTACCGTGCCCTCACGGCTGTAGAGCACGGGTGCAATTTGGACGGCAGCGGCTTTGACGATGGTCATGGCGGTAATCTCACTGAGGGATTGGGCTTCAACGAGAACAAGATTACGACAATCATATTTTGTCTTAAATGTCGAATACACCACCTTTCAGGACATACCGGACATCACACTCGATTAGCCCGCTGAATCACCTGCGGCGGTTGCCCGAACGCACGGATAAAGGCCCGACGCATGCGCTCCCGGTCGCCAAAACCGGTTTCGGTCGCCACCACATCGATAGCATGTCGACCGGTTTCCATCATCAGTCGCGCGGCTTCCACCCTCAGGTTTTCGATGGCTTTGGCCGGCGATTGACCGGTTTCGGCGTGGAACACCCGACTGAATTGCCGGGGACTCAGATGGGCGGCGCGGGCCAACTCCTCCACCGACAACGCGGACTTCAGATGCTGTTTGGCGTAGGTCAACGCCGCCTGGATGCGGTCGGTCTTCGGTTCGAGTTCCAACATCACCGAAAACTGCGACTGACCACCCGCGCGGCGGTGGTACACCACCAATTGCCGGGCCACCGTGCGCGCCACGTCGGCACCGAGGTCCTTTTCCACCAGCGCCAGGGCCAGGTCGACACACGCGCTCATGCCGGCGGCGGTCCAGAGATTGCCGTCGTTGATGAAGATGCGGTCCTCTTCGACCAGCACCTTTGGAAACGCTCGCTGCAAGGCCGGCGCATGACACCAATGAGTGGTCGCCCGCCGACCATCCAGCAAACCCGCTTCGGCCAGTGCAATCGCCCCGGTACAGATCGAACCCAGACGCCGCGTGGACGCGCTGGCACGGCGCAAAAACGCAACCATGCCCGGCGACGTTGGCCGGACCAGGTTGTCGCCCATCACCAGCAGCGTATCGAACGCGCGCTGATCGAATGCGCGGGTTTCCACACCGAAACCGGCGGAAGTCTGCACCATGCCACCCTGCTCGGACAGCAGCGAAAGGCTGTACACCGGCTCGTCGGCGCTGTTGTTGGCCAATTCGAAGGTAGCGCACATGGCGAGGCCGAGAACCTGGAAGCCGGGGTAAACGATGAGTCCGATGTTGAGCACGGCAGTTGTCCGTAAACGTGGCATGACAAGTTTCAAGCCATTCGAGCAGGACTTTACTCTGCTGTGGACTGCACCGGTAATGAAAAAAAGTACCTGGCTGGACTAATGGCGATCTTTAAGGCAAGGCGCAAAACCTGTGGGAGCGAGCCTGCTCGCGATGGCGGACTGTCAGGCAACGCAATGTTGACTGTGCCACCGCCATCGCGAGCAGGCTCACTCCCACAGGGATTGCGGCACTCCCCGAATGGCGCAATGGACTTCACCTCGTTCCGGCGTTTTAATCTCAGCGGACTTCAAAGCACCACAAGGGACAACCATGCTCGACATTTCCATGCAGGACAGCGCAGCCCCAGAGGGCGTGTGTTACGGCTGCGGCAGCCGCAACCCTCACGGGCTACACGTCAAAAGCCACTGGCATGCCGATGGCATCCACGTCGTCGCCGAGCATCTGCCCGACGCCAAATACTGCGGCTGGCCAGATCTGGTGTACGGCGGATTGATTGCGATGTTGGTGGATTGCCACTCGAACTGGACCGCCATGGCTTACCACTACCGGGCAGAAAACCGCGAGCCGGGATCACTGCCGCGCATCGACTGCGTCACCGGCAACCTGGGCATCAAGTTCATCAAGCCGACGCCGATGGGCGTTGCGCTGACCTTGCGCGCCAAGGTCGAGGGCGATGTCGGGCGCAAAAGCCGGGTCATTTGCGAGGTGTACGCCGACGGCGTGCTCACGGCAGTGGGGGACTCGGTGTTTGTTCGGGTCGATACCGGGCAACTGGCCGCTGCCGCGCATGGTCGTGAGGTGTAAGGGTTTTATAGCTGAGAGTTGGGCGACCTACTTCGCCGACCCATCGTGCGGCTTGTAGAACACAAACAAGCCGATACTCGCCGTTTTGATGTACTTCCTGGCCCAGACAGGCTTCACCGTCTTGTCATGGAAGTACATCGCGCCACCGGTGCGATCCGGCAGCTGCTTGTTCAGTGCCTTGCGCGCGATTTCCTTGGCCAACTCATATTGGGTTTCTTCCTGGACCGTGTCCGGGCGCCCGTCGCACCACCAGGAAAACTGGCAGCTTTTGGTTTCGGAGCCTTGCTTGACCACCCCGCACACGGTGTCAGGAAAACCTTCGTGGCCGAGACGGTTCATCACCACGTTGGCCACCGCTTCCATATCAGCCATGTTCTCGCCTTTGGCTTCCCAGTAAATGGAGCGGGCCATGCAAGTAATCGCATCGTCCAATGGAGACTTGCCGGCCGGGTCGACAGCCTGGACTTCGGACGGGGTGATGGCCTGGGACTTGGGCACTGAGACGTTGCTGCCCTTCTCGGCCGCCTTCTGTTCAAGCACCTGCGCCTTGTCTTCCGCCACGTCCTGCTTTTGTTGTTGATCGTCCGCAATAGCCTGACCGGTGAGCAGTGAAACGGCGAGGTACGCGGCGATCCATTTGACGGGCATGGCGCAAACACTCTGGGAGGCGTCGGTTCAGTTTAGTAGCCAAATCATGTCAGCTACTGAGTCACAAACTGCAAAAAGCCATTGCCTTGTACGGGGGGAGTTCGCGCATCATGGGCTCAGTCCGTCCAAGGGGGTTTTCATGCACGTCTTATCATCCGCTATGCGCTTAGCAGGGTTGTCGCTGGGTTTGGTGCTTGCCACTACGGCCATGGCGTCCGAAGAAACGCAGCTGACCGACTCGATCAACGCCTTTCGCAGCCTGGCGCAGCGTTGCGCCGGTCAGGTCTCGCCGGAGTTGCCACCGCTGAACAGCGATCCGCGTCTGGTATTGCCGGCCAGCGGACCGGTCGATTTGCAGCAGGCCATGGTGCGTGCGTCGTATCCGATGTTCAATGTGCAAGCGATTACCTTGACCGGCCCGCGTGATGCGCAAGCGGCGATGATGGCGGTGCAGGAAAGCTTCTGCCAGGTCGTGCTGGACCCTAAATTCATCGACATCGGTGTCAGCCGCCAAGGCAGCGATTGGCGTATTGTGCTCGCCCGTCCCCTGTTACCCGCGCGCCAGGGCGATGCCGCCGCCGAAGGCCAGAAGCTGTTGGTCGAGCTCAACGCCGCGCGCACCCAACCCCGTCAGTGCGGCGGCCAGGCGTTTGCCGCGACCACACCGCTGGCGTGGAACGCCTTATTGGCGTCAGCCGCCGAAACCCACTCCCGGGCAATGGCCAACGGCAATTACTTTGATCACAAGGACCGCGACGGCCACATGCCCGGTGACCGCGCGGAACTGGCGGGTTACAACTTTCAGCAGATCGGCGAGAACATTGCCGCCGGGCAAGACACCGTGCACAAGGTGGTTAACGGCTGGCTGGCCAGCCCAGGTCATTGCGCCAACCTGATGAATCCACAGTTCCGTGAGCTCGGCGCCGCTTACGCGGTGGACCCGAAGAGCGATGCGGGGATTTACTGGACGGCCATGTTCGGTACGCAGTTAGGACAATGATCAGAGCGGTGATAAGCCGCTCTCACAGCGTTTGCTGACTGTTGCCGACGGTTTTGGCTTTTTCGATGGCCCACGCCATCGCTGCCTCGAAGTCCAGCCGATGCGGGGACGGATGGTGGTCCTCTTCAATCACCGAGCCGTCCGGCCGGTACACACCGATCAGCATTTCCAGGGAGCCGTCTTTCAGTATTTCGGCTGTGACCTTGATCGAGCATCCGTTGGAAAGCGTCTCCTTGTGTTCCTCATGGCGTTCAGTCATCGCTGTCTCCCTCTCGTGGTGCATGGGGGCGGGTCAGTTATCCTCTCTCAGCGTAGTAGAAGTTCGCCCGGGATCTCGCTGACCAAGTCACCTTTCAATGATGACGAACCTCCCCGAGTCAGCGGCGTAATGCCACCTATACTCCTTTCCACCAACCCCGCCCGGGGCCTGCACTACCGACAATAAAAAGCAGAGGTGGAACATGGTTTGGCAACAAGTCTACGATCCCTTCGGTAATCCGGTCATTTCAACCCTCATGGCAGCCGTGCCGGTAGTGGTGATGCTGGCCTCCCTGGCGTTTTTCCACATCAAGGCGCACATGGCGGCGTTGCTCGCACTGGCGTCTGCCTTGCTGATCGCGATCCTGGCTTTCGGCATGCCGGCGAACATGGCCGGCTCGGCGGCGTTATTCGGCGCTGCCAACGGCTTGCTGCCGATTGGCTGGATCGTGCTCAACATCATCTTCCTGCACCGACTGACCACCGAGAACGGCTCGTTCAAAGTGCTGCAGGATTCCCTGGCGCGCATCACCGACGACCGACGTTTGCAATTGCTGCTCATCGCCTTCTGTTTCGGCGCGTTTTTTGAAGGCGCGGCCGGCTTCGGTACGCCGGTGGCGGTGACCGGTGCGATCCTGATCGGGCTCGGCTTCTCGCCTTTGGCTGCCTCCGGCCTGGCCTTGATCGCCAATACCGCGCCGGTTGCGTTTGGCGCACTGGGTACACCGATCATTACCCTGGCCAAAGTGACCGGGCTGGATGAAATGGAGCTGTCGATGATGGTCGGTCGCCAGCTGCCATTTTTCTCGGTACTCGTGCCGTTTTGGTTGATCTGGGCCTTCGCCGGCTGGCGCAAAATGCTGGAAATCTGGCCGGCGATCCTCGTGGCCGGGGTCAGTTTCGCGGTACCGCAATTCCTGGTGTCCAACTACCACGGCCCGATGCTCGTGGACGTGATCGCCGCGCTGATTTCCATGGCCTGCCTGACAGGTTTCCTCAGGGTCTGGAAACCCGCCACGGTGCACACCTCGGCCGCCTTGTCCGGACGCGTCGACCACTCGAAGATCGACGCCGAACATGAGCAGGCACCGACGGCGAGCGCGACCTTTTCCAATGAAGCCAAACCGGCGGTAATGCGCGCGTGGATGCCGTGGATCATCCTCACGGTCTTCGTCTTCGCCTGGGGCACACAGAGCTTCAAAAACTTGTTCGATACCCGCCCGGCGATCGATCCGGCTACCAGCTCGGCCAAGCTCGACCCGCAAGGCAAACCGATGCGCGAAGCGAACCCGATCTTCGCCCCGATCGTGACCTTTACCACCCTGCACCAGCAGGTTGAAAAAGTACCGCCGGTGGTGCCTGCGCCTAAAACCGAGGACGCGATCTACAAGTTCACCTGGTTCACCGCCACCGGCAGCGGCATCCTGCTGTCAGCCATCCTCGGCGGGCTGCTGATGGGCTACTCGATTCCGCAACTGATACACCAATACTTGCGAACGCTGTGGGTGGTGCGCTACTCGTTGATCACCATTGTGGCGATGCTGGCCTTGGGTTACCTCACGCGCTACTCGGGACTGGACGCCACCATGGGCCTGGCCTTCGCCGCGACCGGTATTTTCTATCCCATGTTCGGCACCCTCCTCGGCTGGCTCGGCGTGGCCTTGACCGGCTCCGACACGGCCTCCAACGTGCTGTTCGGCGGCTTGCAACGGGTGACCGCTGAACAACTGGGGATCAGCCCGGTGCTGATGGCGGCGGCGAACAGTTCTGGCGGGGTCATGGGCAAAATGGTCGACGCGCAGTCGATTGTGGTGGCGTCCACGGCGACGCGCTGGTACGGGCATGAAGGGGAAATTCTGCGGTATGTGTTCTTCCACTCGATTGTGCTGGCGATTCTGGTCGGCGGGTTGGTGACGTTGCAGGCGTATGTGGCGCCGTTCAGTCACATGGTGGTGGGTGGGCATTAGTCCGCACGTCCCCCTGTTTGCCACAACCCGGACGAACTGTCCGGGTTGTGCGCCAAACGCTGCTTTACTGGATTAAATCCTGATCAAACGGGAAGCGCCCCGATGGAACGTCTCACCGCCAAAGATTTCGCCCCCGAACTGCTCGAACTCTACGATTACTACGTCCATGGCAAGATCAACCGCCGAGAGTTTCTTGATCGCGCAGCGTTGTTCGCCCTGGGCGGTTTGACTGCCAGCGCACTGCTCGCGTCCCTGAGCCCCAACTATGCGCTCGCCGAACAAGTGGAATTCACCGACCCGGACATCATCGCCGAGTACATCACCTACCCCTCACCCAAGGGCCACGGCAATGTGCGCGGCTATCTGGTGCGCCCGGCCAAAGCTACCGGCAAAGTGCCGGCTGTGGTGGTGGTGCATGAAAACCGCGGGCTTAATCCTTACATCGAAGACGTCGCCCGACGCGTCGCCAAAGCCGGGTTCATTGCGCTCGCCCCCGACGGTCTGAGTTCGGTCGGCGGCTACCCAGGCAACGATGATAAGGGCCGCGAGCTACAGGCGAAGGTCGATCCGGAAAAGCTCATGAATGATTTTTTCGCCGCCATCGAGTGGCTATCGAAAAACGACGCGACCACAGGAAAAGTCGGCATCACCGGCTTCTGCTATGGCGGGGGTGTCTCCAACGCGGCGGCCGTGGCCTATCCGGAACTGGCGGCGGCCGTGCCTTTTTATGGCCGCCAGCCAAAAGCTGAAGATGTGGCCAGAATCCAGGCGCCATTGCTGCTGCATTACGGCGAGCTGGACAAGGGCATCAATGATGGATGGCCAGCGTACGAATCCGCGTTGAAAGCAGCCGGCAAAACCTATGAGGCCTATATTTATCCAGGTTGCAATCATGGTTTCCATAACGACTCGACGCCTCGCTACGATGAGGCCGCTGCCAAACTGGCGTGGGACCGTACGATCGCGTGGTTTCGCAAGTATCTGGTTTAGGGGGCGTGCTGTAAGCGCAGGCAGCAGGTATCAATTCCTTCGATCATTCACATCACGAAGCCGAATTTTTTATTTTCCTCCGACGTATTCAAGATGGCGACATCTCGAATACGTCGGACGACATCTTCATGAACCTGAATTTTGCCTTTGCCTGCTTCATCGTTGTGTCGTTTGCGATTGCGCTGGGACATGGTTGAGCTCAGGCGTCTACCTGAACCACCTCAATACCCAACCGCTGATAATCCTCAACGTTGCCCGACGCCACCTGTTGCTCGGTGATCAGCGTGTGGATGCGATTGCACGGTGCGACAACGAACGGCTCCACCGCGCCCAGTTTGTCCGCCGTGGTCACGGCCACCACGTGCGACGCGCTGTCGATCATCGCCAGTTTTACTGGCACCTCATCGAAATGCAGCGAGCTGATGCCGACTTCCGGGTGAATCGCACAGATACCGGTGAACAGCAGATCAGCCTTGATGCCCTCGATCAGCCGAAGGGTTTCATGCCCGCTGGCCGACATCGTCGCGCGATTGAGTTGCCCACCGGCAAGGATCACTTTGATGCCTGTGTATTCGGCCAAGGCAATAGCGATCATTGGCGACGCAGTAATGGCCGTGATGGCAATGTCCGAGGGCAGCGACCGCGCGATCTGCAGCGTTGTGCTGCCTGAATCGAACATCACAATCTGGCCATCCTGCACCCGGCGCGCGGCAAGTTGGGCCAGCTGCGTTTTTACCTCATCGGTTTCACTGACCCGGGTGAAGAAATCCTTGCCCGTGTCTTTAGGTCGCGGCAACGCACCGCCATGCACCCGTTGCACCAACCCTGCGGTCGCGAGTTCGGACAGGTCGCGGCGAATGGTGTCTTCGGAAACGGCGAAATGCTGACTCAGCTCGGAGGCCATGACCTTGCCGTCGCGCTCAAGGAGCAGGAGGATTTTTTGCCGGCGCACCGACGGTAGCTCGGCTGCGGCGTGCTGATCGTGCATGTTTTTGCCTGATATTGCGGGTTTATGCGAGATTAGCCAAGCCACCGATAAAACACAATTGAGCGTTTCTGGCACACTTCCACGGCACCTTCATCCAAAGCAGCCATCACCCATGCCATTTGCCCTTGTCTCAAACGGTTCACCGCTCACGCCTGCACAGCCTGATGTGACGGTTCCCTGGTGGAGTTTTACCAAGACCGTGCTCTGCGCCGCCGCCCTGTCGCTGGTGCGTGATGGCCTGGTCGATCTGGACGATACTCTGCCGGAAGGACCGTTCACCCTGCGCCAAGTGCTGCGGCATGAAGCCGGCTTGGCGGATTATGGCGAGCTGGCGGAGTACCACACCGCCGTGGCGCGCAACGAAACGCCGTGGCCCGCTGATGACATGTTGCGACGCCTGGAGGCGACCCGATTGCGCTACGCACCCGGCGACGGCTGGCGGTATTCGAACGTGGGTTACCTGTACGTGGCCAGGTTCATCGAGCGCYTGACCGGTCTGGCGCTGGAAGAGGCGCTGACCCGACTGGTTTTTTCACCCCTCGGTTTGTCACGTGTGCGCCTGGCCACGACGCGAACCGATCTGAAGGGCGTGACCATGGGCGCTGCGCAAGCGTATGACCCGGGCTGGGTGTATCACGGCCTGTTGGTCGGCCCGCTGAATGAAGCCGCGCTTTGTCTGGATCGTCTACTGGCCGGCCAGACCTTGCCGTCATCGTTACTGCGGGAGATGCAAACGGCCCGCGTGCTCGGCGGGCCGATGGCCGGGCGACCCTGGGTTGCGCCTGGCTATGCCCTGGGCCTGATGCAAGGCGCGGTCGAGGGCGGGCTGGTCTTGAGCGGGCACACCGGCGGCGGGCCGGGCAGCGTGATCGCGGTCTACCGCTGCACGAAAGGCGACGACTCCGCGAGTTGCGCGGTTTTTGCCGAAGGTGGCGCCGATGGGGCTGTTGAAGCAGAGGCTGTCAGTCACTTGGTGAATTGCCTTAAATGACTCGGACCTATGCGCTAAAAAATCAGCTCGGATGAGTGGTCATTCATTGCGTGTGTGATGGGACTAACGTTGTAAGTCCACACCGGGCAATCCGGTATTCTCACAGCGGTGAACTTCCATGGACAAGATCGCCCGACAGTTAATCGACTCTTCGACAATCCGCTTCGCTGGCGCCGGATTGGCATTAATAGTGGGATTGAGCATTCCGAACGCCGCCCATGCCGATGAGGCGTACGCAAAAAATTTACTCAAGAGCATGTCCGACTACCTGACCGCGCAAAAAAACATATCGTTCAACTACGACACAAACTTTGAAGTCATCACCAAAGAAAAACAGAACCTTGCGCTGGCCGCTTCCGGCACGACAGTCATCAGCCGCCCCGACAAGATACGCAACATGCGCGCGGGTGGCTTTGTCGACATGGAAGTGCTGTTCGACGGCACCACCCTGACCTTGTTCGGCAAAAACACCAACACGTACACGCAAGTGGCTGTGCCCGGCACACTTGATCATTTGATTGATGAACTAAGGGAAAAATACGACCGACCGGTGCCTGGCGCCGACCTGTTCGTGTCCAACCCTCAAGAGTCGTTGATGAACGGCGTGACCAACATAAAGGACTTGGGCAGTGGCGTCATTGGAGGCGTCGAATGCGATCACCTGGCCTTCAGAAGCAAAGCCGTGGATTGGCAGATCTGGATCGCCCAAGGCGAGCGTCCTTACCCTTGCCGCTATGTCATCACCTCAAAACAGGTCGCGGGCGGGCCGCAATACAGCATTCAGTTTAGTAACTGGAAGACTGGTGATGAGGTCGCCGCCGACGATTTCACCTTTAACAACTCGACGAATGCGCAGAAAATCGACTTGAAAGACCTCCCCGGCGATACGTTGCCAAAGAACTTTGTGCGAGGACCTGGCAAATGAACCTTTTGATAAAAACAGGCGGTTTGCTACTGGGCGGCTTCGTGCTGATCGCAGCGCTTGAACTCGGTGAAACCCTGTCGATCCCGGGCGTACACAGCGTTATATCCCAGGCCGAAGCGGTTGTCGGACGCCCTCTCACCCCGGTCAGCGTGGCCGGGGTGGCGCGGCGTAGCAATCGGTGATGACAACCCAGGCTTGAACGCGGGAGCTGCGTCAGTTACTGGCAACGTGCGCCACACTGTCCGACTTCACCAACGCCTTCAGCGAAGCATCAAATTGCTTCAGCGCGCTCACTTGCAACTCGGTTTGCTGGTCGATTTGCGCAGCAATTTCCGGCGCTGCTTTGCCATGCACCCAGACCGAAGGCATTTGCTGTGCGCGTGAGCCTTCGGCCTGGCCGATGTACTGCCGGTTTGCATCGTAGAACTTGGCCATGAAGCGCGCTTCGACCTGATTATTGCGCTTGGACACCAGACGGCTGTAGGTATCCAGCATCACCACCACGTCGGGATGGGCTTGCACCAGTGCGTCGAGGTTGTCGTAGACGGTCACCGAGCCGAACTCTTTTTGCAGCGAGCCCTTGAGCCAGTTGATCGCAAGCTTCGGATCGGAGCTGTTGACGAACGCGTTGCTGATGCGCGAATCCAGCTGAGGATTCTTCGCGCCGTTCACCGCTACCGCATGGTACTGCTCAAGGTATTGGAGGGTGTTGAGGGTATTTTCGCTGTAGAGCACGCCCACCGATTGGGCATGCTGCAGGCTGGTTGCGCTGTCAGCGATCGGTAGGAAATGGCAAGACGGGTCAGCCGCGTAAGCCGGCACAGTCGCGGCGACGCTGCCGGTGAATACGGCGATAAAAGCCACCAAGGTAGACATTCTCATCGCGCAGGTTCCTTCAAGGGCGAATTCGGTATGTAGCTATCCTCCTCCCTTGGCGAAAAAACAGAACTTGCGTTCCTTGATGGTAACTATTGATTAAACCAATGGTGGCGCGATGAGCCTGGGCTACGCTGTTCTGATGCCCTTGTTTCTGCCCTCACCCATGGAGCCCAAACGTGCATCGAATTTCCTCTGCCGCTATCGCCTTGACCCTGTTATTCGCCTTGACCCTGTTATTCACCTTTTCAGATTCAGCCTCTGTGGATACCCCCGCCCTGAATGAAGCCCGCACCCTCGTCGCCAAAGCCCACATGGGCAGCAATCTCCCGGCCCTTGCACTGTCGACGGCGCAGGGAACGGTCTCCTACTCGGTGATCGCCGAGAAACTGGGGGCTGACGATGCCAGGCGCATCGTGTCCGAGGAAATCACCGCATTGCTGCCCAAGTATCAGCCGGAATGGGATAAGAACCTGGCGCGGGCCTATGAAAAGTCGTTCTCTGAAGAAGAACTGTCATCGCTCGTCGCTGATGGGCCGGCCTCACCCTACGTGGAAAAAGTAAAAGCACAGCTAGCCACCGTCGGTGCAGAGATGCGCTCGACTTCAGAACCGATTGTGACGGCACTGGTGACTGAGGCGCTGAAGGCGACCATGGAAAAGCACGTGCCTTAAGGCGGATGCCCTCGTAAGCGGTCTACGCTGCTTCAGGTACGCCACTTCCCACGTGTACCCTGGAGACACCGTCATGCTGCGCACCCTGCTGACCGCTTCCTTGCTGCTTGCACTCAGCCTCCCGGCCCTGGCCGGGGTGACGCCCATTCAGGCGATTCGCGATTTCATTGCACAGTGACGCGAGTGCTGGGGAATGCGCGCCAACATTGGTTGATACACCACTGTTACGTGGCTGATTCCGACGACATCGCCGCTGTTACCTTACCGACCGTGTTGTCACTTCTGCCGGCTTCGGCAGGCCAATAGAGTAGTGCCTTCGGTGTGCAGGCACAGACTTTCGGCCTTGCTGCCCGCCGATCCCCCCATCACGGAAGAGGTGACACCATGAGTTTCGTCATTGTTGAGAAGAACCAGAGCAGCGTCCCATCGGAAGCCGATCTGAAAAAGGCCATGGTCGAGTCCGGCGGTAAACCGGGTGAAGTGACCGGCACCAATGCCAGCCGAAAAATGACCTACACCGGCCTGGTCAATCACACCGTGTTCGAGAACAAGCTGATCGAGGTCGCCAAAGGCAGACGAACCAGCTGGCACTTCAGCTGGGCTGACGCGATGGTGAGTGCGCCGGCGCACTGAGGCCACGGCGGGGCGGTCGAATGGACGCCCCGCTGCTTTATCGATTGATACAACCCCGTTACGCAGGCTGTTACCTACCGGGCCAAAACAGGGTTGATGACCCCGCTGACTGTAACGCCAAGACACTTCGCCGCCCTGCTCCGCCCGCCTACAGTGAAGCCGTCAATGAGCTTAACGGGCCATTGATTGCCCGACACACCACACCAAGGAATAGGAAAACCATGAGCAAATCAGCCGCAGTGAGCAGTAAAAGCCTGCAACTTCAAAATGAAGTGCAAGAAGCTGTCAAAGCGATCCTGGGCACTTCGACGGACTTGAAAACCACCGACTACAGCAAGGTCCTGACGTCGACCCTGGCCGCGACCCAAAAGTCAGTCACAATCGAAATCGCCGCCGATGACCTGACCCTGCTGAAGAAGTCTGGCTACAAGCTGTGCTTTGCGAAAAAGGTCGGGACCGAAGACTACAACGTGGTCTGGCAGTCCTATGTTCAATACCTGAGCAGCAACGACTTCAGCTGGACGCCGCAGTATCAGTTATTTGGCTCCAACAATTTCCAGGCGAACGTCGCGGTTAAAGTTTCGACCAACATCGTCAACATCGGCCTGGGACAAATGTCAGTGCTCGCCGACTCCGGGCTGTTGGGTCAGGCGGTCACCGGTGGCCCTGCTACCTCGATCACCCTGGACAACGAATACGGTCCGATCCACCCCGGTATCAATCAGTTGTCCACCGGCATCGATGGCAATCAGGTCAGCACCCCCATCTACGTGGCGGCAGCACAAGTGGTAACCGGCAACACCGTGTTGACCCCGGTCGAAACGGTGCTCGTCTGGTTCGAACAAAACGTACAGACCAGCACCATGTTCAGCACCTCGCGTTCCAAAGCCATCGAGATCGACTTGACCTTCTCTAACGATGCAACCCGGCTCTATGAAGCCGGTGTATGGAAAACGGTGTAACCGTTCTGTCCGGGGCAACCTTGCGGTTGCCCCGTCTACTCAAGCGTCACCGCCACCCCGGGCGAAATACCCGGTCAATGACTGGCAGATGGATTGCGCCAGATCTTCCTGAGTGGCAATGCCGTAAGGGCGATTGCGATCAAACTGTTCTGACCAGCGAATCCGCCCCTGAGCGACATCAATCAGGCGCACCGAGGCCCGGACCCGGGACGATTCAACCCGTACGCTGCCCTCCAGTGAATAATTGCCGCGCCCGACCCGCACAAGGTCCGAGGCTTTGACGCTGTTGCGCGGCACCTTCATCAACACGTGGTTGCCATGGCTTTGCGTCTGCTCGAACGACTCGAACAGCCGGCAGCTCAGCTCTTCACACAAGCCCCGGGCAAAGTCATCGCCGTCGCGAGTGATGCAGGTGAACGGCTGAATCTGCAGCACCGGATGGCGCGTCGCGATCGCTTTGGGCCGGAGTCGTTGATAAGCAAGCCGATAGCACCCGGCCGGAATGCTCAGGCGTACCGGGTCTTGCTGACCGGTGGTGGTGTAATGGGTCGCGAGTTTGCGTCGCAGCCGCCCCACCTGCACGCGCACCACCGGATCGTCGCCGGTGCAGTAAATCGCCGGATCACGGCGAAACACCGCCAGGCCGATAGCGTGCTCGGTGAGCGCAATGCCCGGAGATTGAAGGTCATGCTCGAGCAGATAGCGCAGCAGATCGCCCATCCGTCGGGACTTGGCAAACACCGGGCTGGACAACAGCTGCGCCAGCACCCGCTCCATTTCTTCACGATCAAGTGGCTCGGGGACACCCTCGGCACTCGAATTGCTTACGTGCTTGATCACCATTGCCTGCCTCCGTGCAGGATACCGACAATCGCTCGCCACCTCTTTTGAAGTGGAATTGATACTGAAGTCGTACTCCTTGCCCTTGTGCAACGCCCACGCCCGGGAAGGCTCGGACGCTGCAACGTCGAAGCTTAGCAGTCGAAACGCGATAGCGAGAACATTGTGCTGATCGCGGCGTTCACAGAGGCGTTCAGCAGCAACGCGTCGTGCATTGCTTGCCGCCGTAGCGGGCCTCCTGACGCTCACGAATAAACATCGAATGGCTCATGACCGGCTGGTCCGGGTGTTTGAGCGCCATTTGCGCGACGTAGTTGTCGTAGTCAGGGACGCCGACCATCAAACGTGCGCTCTGACTGAGGAATCGGGCGGCTTGCTGCAATTTGCGGTACATGGCAATGCTCTCATTGTGGTGTTGGGCAGCCCATGAAACCGCACTTATGTATCTGCAATGTGTCCGCTGCAACGCCTCCCCTGTAGCAGCTGCCGAGCCTGCGAGGCTGCGTTCGGCGGCGAAGCCGTCGTAAACCCTGAGTGCACGGTGGGCCTGACACACCGCATTGACTGATTTCACGACGGCTTCGTCCGAACGCGGCCCGCACCGAACGCAGCCTCGCAGGCTCGGCAGCTGCTACATGGATCGCGTTATGGCTACTGATCCGTAGTTTTCTTCCGGTTCTGTCTCTGTACTGCAACCCGCGCCGGTCCGACAATGCGCAGCTCACCGCAACAGTTTGTTAATATCCACGCGCTTTTTTCGTCTGATTCATCAGCCGCCACAGATTTCACGTCGCTACACAGGATTTCCCCTCCATGAGTACGTTGTATAACCGTCGCACAGTCCTGCGCGGCATGAGCCTGTTGAGCCTCGGCCTGCTGGCCGGTTGCGATGACAGCAGCAAACTGTCGTTCAAACATGGCAAGGACCTCAGCGACAAGATCATGGGCCGTACCTTCAAGCTCAAGGACGCCGATGGCGAAACCCGGATGCTGACCAGCTATCGCGGGATGATGCCGATGGTTTTCTTCGGTTTCACCCAATGCCCGGCCGTGTGCCCAACCACATTGGCACGCGCCGCCCAAGCGAAAAAACTGATGGGCCGCGATGGCGAAAAGCTGCAAGTGATCTTCATCACCCTGGACCCGGAACGCGACACGCCGCAGATGCTCGACAAATACGTCAAATCATTCGACCCGACGTTCGAGGCACTGCACGGCACGCTGGAAGAAACCGCCGACACCGCCAAGGAGTTCGGCGTGTTCTTCGAAAAGGTTCCCAGCGGTTCGAGCTACACCGTCTCCCACACCGCGACCAGCTATGTCTTCGACTCCCGGGGCACTTTGCGCCTGGGTCTGTCTGCGTCCCTTACCGCCCAAGAGTGCGCAGAAGACCTGCTCACCGTCATGGAGGTCTGCTAATGACTTCAATATCCTTCAAACGCATCAAACAACTGGCCCTGGGCCTGTCGCTGATTGGCCTGGCCTTTCAGGTATCCGCACAAACCCAAGTCCACGACGCCTGGGTCCGCGCGACCGTTGCCGACCAACCGTCCACCGGCGCCTTCATGACCCTGCAAGCCGACAGCGACAGCACCCTGCTGAGCGTTCAGTCTCCGGTGGCTAAAACGGTACAGATTCACCAAATGAGCATGAAAGACGATGTGATGAAAATGGGAATGGTCGAGTCCGTCGCGCTGCCGGCAGGCAAGCCTGTGAAACTCGATCCCCATGGCTACCACGTGATGCTGATTGACCTGACCGCTCAGGTTAAGGAAGGCGAAAAAGTCCCGCTGACCCTGACCGTGAAAAACGCCAAGGGCGAGCAGGAAATTATCGAAGTGCAGGCCGAGACTCGGGCACTCGGCATGGCGGATCACAGCAAGATGCATTGATGCCCCGCCAGACCCGCCGCCCAGGCGGGTCTAATCTCTCTGCCGGTCAGGCTGGCGTGGCCATGAGTGAACACCTGAGCAAACTCGGCGTGCCTCACCTGTAAAGGATGTCTGCGGTTTAAAACGTAAAGGAAGTCCCCGGTTTCTACCTTTGCAACCCAATCCCCCTGTGGGAGCGAGCCTGCTCGCGAAGAGGCCCTGACCTTCAACATCAATTGAACTGCCAGCTCTAAATCGCGAGCACCCCGCTCACTCCGCCCAAAAAACCTGAAATTTAATGAACCCAGCCCACAGCGATTCACCTAACTGAATGACTATCAGAAGGGTGGCGAATGCAAACCGAAACAATCTGGATCGTACTCACAGCAGTTCTTCTACTGATCGAGCTATGGGCAATCAACCGAGTCCGAAAAGCCAAAGGCAAATCGAGCAACAAACTCCTGTGGATCGTAGTGATCGTGTTCGTGCCGCTGATTGGGGTCGTGGCATGGGCATTGGCTGGACCGAAACACACCGAACACAACCCGCATTCGCCGCAGGCCAGGCAGTGGGGCGAACGATCCGCAACATCGATTTTGGTAACTGCACAAAGTCCCGATGATTCGGGGCTTTGTCTTTTCTGGCCATCCGAAAAACGTGTAGGAAAGCGCCCTCTGTGGCGAGGGAGCATGCTCCCGCTGGGCAGCGAAGCCGCCCCAAACGCTGCCGCATTATTAAACACCCCCACATCCTGTAGCAGCTGGCGAAGCCTGCGTCCGGCTGCGCAGCAGCCGCAAATCCAGCAAGCAACGTCCACCTGACACTAAACAACCTCTGATTTCACGACTGCCGATCAACAAAACGTCGTCTTAACCATCCCCCCAAACCCGCATTTACGTCCTACAACCCCGTTTGCAGCCGCCAAAATCGACGCCTATATTCGACCCGTCGCTGACCGCAGTCAGCGATAGGGTTTCGCAGCCCTAAAGGAAGACACCAAGCGCCGCCATGTTTATGGCGGCTGTGATTTTCTTTTAAGGACTGACATTTATGACCAATCAGAACCCGCCCCGCCGCTTCACCCCAATGTCCCAACTCGCCACCGACTACCCCGTCCTGCTCATCGACAGCGACGCCCCACTGTGCGAACTCCACAATTGCGTCAGCGAGCGCCTCAACGCCGTCCTCAAATACCTCAACCTCATGGCCTGCACCAGCCTCCCCGACTACGCCGAAAACGACATCAACACCGTCACAAACATCGCCCGGATTCTGATCCAGGATGTGAGTGATGTGTTTCGGGTGATTGAGCAGCGTGGGTTTGATACGCCCAAGAAGCAGAGCGCTTGCTTTAGTCAGTAATAGGTGACCTGCAAAAGGTGACACCGCTATTTATTAAATAGATTTGTCACCTTTTTGAGAAAATCGCTCTGAAACGGCAAACATTCACAGATCAGCCAACCCCCAACAAAAGCCCCTCAGCCTTAATTAAACAACCTAATTTCCACATAGAGAATGTAATCAGATAAAAACCACTCAACCAGTTTAATATTCGAAAACTCACCCTTCCAGACAACATCCTACCCACAGCATCACCGCTTAACGCATAAACCATTTGGCAAACGAAGCTACCAATAAAAAAACCTGAAATAAATGCAGGAATATTGACCGCTACCCCACCTGAATGGTTGGCAAAAACGTAAGAAGTGATTGCAACGATGGTCAGTGGATTGGTCATCGTCAAAGCAAAAACAGAAATGAACCCAGCCTGTTGCGAAACCGACATATCGGGATCTGCATACTTCAGTATCTTTACCCCCAAATAAAACAGATAGACGATGGATGCAAAGACCAACAGGTTCCGATATTGCAACACGAACACACTCACAAGTGCTGCACCCAATAACGCAATCACGGCATATAAAACATCGGCGACTGCGGCGCCTAGTGCACTTGGCACCGCACTAAATCGGCCATGCAATATTGACTGCCGCAATATAATTAATGCAATCGGTCCGAACGAAATCGACAGCACCATCGAGAACAGCAGAGACTGCTGAAAATCGCGCACTTACTTTCCGACTTCCGTGAACATTTTTTTCTTGGTTCGGCAATAAGGATATTTAATGCCTGCTGCCACTTTGAACGCTTCCTGAATGTTCATCAGTCTCTCCGTTTATTCCTTGATTTTATTTTTGTCGATCCCTGTTGCGCTATCCTGCGCCGGAGAAATATTCAATCTCACAAAATAAATGTCAACCGTTTTTGGCTTCGGACGCAGCCTTCGGCAGCTGCTACAGGGCTGCGTCCATTTTTGGTATCAGAAGTTTGCCGGGGTATTGGCGCTGATGATTTCCGCTTCATCCTGGCCAATGTTGCGAAACTTGTGCGGCAGGGTTGTCGGGAAGTAGTAACCATCCCCAGCGTTGAGCACACTAATCTGCCCATCAACCGTCAACTCAACCGTCCCCCGCGTCACCAGCCCACACTCCTCCCCTTCCGAATGCACAATCGGCTCTTCCCCCGAACTTGCCCCAGGCGCGTACTGCTCGCGCAACAACCGCATCTGCCGACTCGGCACCGAAGCCCCAATCAGCAACAACCGCAGCCCATGACGGCCAAGATCCGGCTGTTCATTAGCCCGAAACACGTATTGATGCTCACGCGGCGGCTGATCAAAGGTAAAGAAGTCCGCCAGAGACATCGGTATGCCTTCGAGCAGTTTTTTCAGGGAGCTGACGGAGGGGCTGACGCGATTCTGTTCGATCAGGGAGATGGTGGCATTGGTGACGCCGCTACGCCGGGCCAGCTCGCGCTGGGACAGCTTGTAGCTTTCGCGTACTAATTTGAGTCTTGAGCCCGTGTCCATGACAGCCTTATGCGTGAATTACTTAAGGGGTAATGGGGGTGGATGGCGGGCGACTTTTGGCCGCGAAAAACACCGCTTCCCTGTCCCGGAAATTTGAAAGGCGGGTATTAAATCACGTTTGTTCGTGTTGCTCAGCAGGTTCGATAAGTGGTTGGGTAAAAAGGTTGTTTTGACCTGAATTCAGGGGGTTTGGCTGTGAAAACTGTAGGGGCGGTTGCTGTGTGTCAGCTGGCATTGATGGCGACGGGGATGGCCTCATCGCGAGCAAGCTCGGCTCCTACAGGGTAGTGGTGTGTCAGGTGGCATTGATGGTGGCTGATTTGGCGTCATCGCGGGCAAGCCCGGCTCCCACAGTTTTGACCTGAGCGAATACAAATTTTGTGCATTCCATAGATCTCTGTAGGAGCCGAGCTTGCTCGCGATGGCGGTGTGTCAGGCGACATCAATGTTGGCTGTGCCGCCGCCATCGCGAGCGAGCTCGGCTCCTACAGGGATTGCAGCAGGTTTAGATGCCGAAACGATCGCGCAGCGAGTAGTACACGGCGCCGAGGGCGGTCAACGGTGCTGAAAAGGTGCGGCCGCCGATCATTGGCATGTGTGGCAGGGAGGCGAACGCGTCGAAGCGTTCGGCGTCGCCGCGGATCATTTCCGAGATCAGTTTGCCGGCCAGGTGCGAGCAGGTGACGCCGTGGCCGCTGTAGCCTTGCATGTAGTAGGCGTTTTTCTCGATGCGGCCGAATTGCGGCATGCGGGACATGGTCAACAGGAAGTTGCCGGTCCAGCGGTAGTCGATTTTCACGTCCTTCAATTGCGGGAAGGTCTTGAGGATTTTCGGCTTGATCAGTTGTTCAATGTCGTCCGGTTCCCGCGCGCCATAGACCACGCCACCGCCGTACAGCAGGCGGTTGTCGGCGGTGAGGCGGTAGTAGTCGAGCAGGTAGTTGCAGTCTTCGACGCAGTAGTTGTTTTTGATCAGGCTGCGCGCAACCTTTTCGGACAACGGTTCGGTGACGACGATTTGCGAGCCGCACGGCATGCTCTTGCTGGTCACGCGATTGTCGAGGCCCTGCGGCAGGTAAGCGTTACCGGCGATCAGCAGGTATTTGGCGCGCACTACGCCTTTGGCGGTGCGTACGGTGATCGGTTCGCCGTAAGTGATTTCTACTGCCGCCGATTGTTCGTAGATTTTGCCGCCCAGACCGATGATGGCCGAAGCTTCGCCGAGGGCCAGGTTCAGCGGGTGGATGTGGCCGCCCTGCATGTCGAGCAGGCCGCCGACGTAGGCGTCGGAACCGACTTCACGCTTGATGTCAGCCGTGTCGAGCATTTTCAGGTTCTTGTTGCCGTAGCGCTCCCAGCTTTTCTTCTGCTCGGCCAGGCCTTTGAGTTGCTTTTTGTTCATCGCGGCGAAGATGCCGCCCGGACGGTAGTCGCACTGGATGTCGTAGTGTTGTATGCGCTGACGGATGATGTCGGCGCCTTCAAAAATCATGCTGCCGAGGACTTCGGCGGTTTTGTCGCCGTAGCGCTCTTCGATGACATCAACGTCGCGGCTGTAGGAGTTGACCAGTTGGCCACCGTTGCGACCGCTGGCGCCGAAACCGACTTTGGCGGCTTCCAGTACGGTGACGCTGTAGCCGGCTTCGGCGAGGAACAGGGCCGAGGACAAACCGGTGTAGCCGGCGCCGATGATGCAGACGTCGCATTCCACCAACTCTTCAAGCACCGGGAAATCGCCGGTGAAGTTGCGGGTGGCGGCGTAGTAGCTGTTTACGTGGGTTTGTTTCACAGAATCTTGTTTCATAGCTTTCTCCGATGGCCACCGGCAGCGTGCCGGCGACCGTCGCTTTTTTTATAGGTATTAGAGCTTGATCCAGGTCGCTTTGAGTTCGGTGTATTTGTCGAACGCGTGCAGCGATTTGTCCCGACCGTTACCCGACTGCTTGTACCCGCCGAACGGCGCGGTCATGTCACCGCCGTCGTACTGGTTGACCCAGACGCTGCCGGCGCGCAAGCCGCGAGCGAAGGTGTGGGCCTTGCTCAGGTTGCTGGTCCAGACGCCAGCGGCCAGGCCGAAGATGCTGTCGTTGGCGATGGCCAGAGCTTCTTCAACGGTGTCGAAGGTGATCAGCGACAGCACCGGGCCGAAGATCTCTTCACGGGCGATGGTCATGGCGTTGGTCACGCCGTCGAAAATCGCCGGTTCCACGTAAAGGCCGCCGGTGCTTTCGAGGGTGCGGCTGCCGCCGGCGATCAGTTGCGCGCCCTGGTCTTTGCCGACCTGGATGTAACGCAACACGTTGTCCAGTTGGCGCTGATCGACGACTGCGCCGACGGTGGTTTCCGGGTCCAGTGCGTGCCCCGGTTTCCACGCTTGCAGCGCTTCCACCAACAGCGGAATGAACTGCTCGCGGATCGAACGCTCCACCAGCAAGCGCGAACCGGCGGTGCAGACTTCGCCCTGGTTGAAGGCAATCGCACCGGCCGCCGCTTGTGCTGCCGCGCGCAAATCCGGCGCGTCGGCGAACACCACGTTCGGGCTCTTGCCGCCGGCTTCAAGCCAGACGCGCTTCATGTTGCTTTGCCCGGCGTAGATCATCAGTTGCTTGGCAATCGCGGTCGAACCGGTGAAGGCCAGCACGTCGACGTCCATGTGCAGCGCCAGCGCCTTGCCGACGGTGTGGCCGTAACCCGGCAGGACGTTGAACACGCCTTTCGGGATGCCAGCGTCCAGCGCCAGTTGAGCAATGCGAATGGCCGTGAGCGGCGACTTTTCCGAAGGCTTGAGGATGAACGAGTTACCGGCAGCCAGCGCCGGGGCGAACTTCCAGCTGGCCATGATCAACGGGAAGTTCCACGGCACGATGGCGGCGACCACACCGGCAGGTTCGCGGGTAATCAGGCCGAGTTGATCGTGCGGGGTGGCGGCGACTTCGTCGTAGATCTTGTCGATGGCTTCGGCGCTCCAGCGGATCGCGTTGGCGGTCGCTGGAATGTCGATGTTCATCGAGTCGTTGATCGGCTTGCCCATGTCGAGGGTTTCGAGCAGGGCCAGTTCTTCCCGGTTGGCCAGGATCAGGTCGGCGAAGCGGATCAGGGTGCGCTTGCGCTCGGCCGGGGCAAGGTTGGCCCAGATGCCGGATTCGAAGGTGCGGCGCGCGACGGCGACGGCCGCATTGGCGTCGGCTTCGTCGGTGCTGGCGACGTTGGCCAGAAAGCGACCGTCGACCGGGCTCATGCATTCAAAGGTGTCACCGCTGAGTGCCGGGCAATATTGGCCGTCGATGAATGCACGGCCTTCGAGTGTTAGGGACTGGAAGCGTTGTTCCCAGTCGCTGCGAGTGTTTGTCATGGTTGTGACTCGACGCAGAGGAATATTGGATATCGGTGTGTCAGACGACGGGGGCTGGCTGATCGACCGCCTTCGCTGGCAAGCCAGCTCCTACAGTTGATCCATGTCGCTCACAGATGCTGCGCCCGACACACAACCCTGTAGGAGCTGGCTTGCCAGCGAAGGCGGTGCATCAGGCGACATCGAAGAATCAGACAGTGTGCAAGTACCAGTTGTACTCAAGGTCGGAGATGGAGTTCTCGAACTCGGCCAGCTCGCTTTCCTTGCACGCCACGAACACGTCGATGTACAGCGGGTCGATGTAACGGGCCATGACTTCGCTGTCGTCCAGCTCGCGCAGTGCATCGCGCAGGTTGTTCGGCAGGCTCTGCTCGTTTTGCTCGTAGCTGTTGCCTTCCACCGGGGCGCCCGGTTCGATCTGGTTGGTCAGCCCGTGGTGAATACCAGCCAAAACCGAGGCCATCAGCAGGTACGGGTTGGCGTCGGCACCGGCGACACGATGCTCGATGCGCACCGAGTCCGGCGAACCAGTCGGCACACGCACGGCTACGGTGCGGTTGTCGATACCCCAGCTTGGCGAGTTCGGCACGTAGAACTGGGCGCCGAAACGACGGTAGGAGTTGACGTTCGGGCACAGGAACGCCATCTGCGCCGGCAGGGTCTCGAGCACACCGCCGATCGCGTGTCGCAGCGCGGCGTTCTGCTCGGGATCCTCGCTGGCAAAGATGTTGTTGCCTTCTTTGTCGAGAATCGAAATGTGCACGTGCAAACCGTTGCCCGCCTGACCCGGATACGGCTTAGCCATAAACGTGGTGTCCATCTCGTGGTCGTAGGCGATGTTCTTCACCAGACGCTTGAGCAACACCGCGTAGTCGCAGGCCTTGATCGGGTCGTTAACGTGATGCAGGTTCACTTCGAACTGCGCCGGGGCGCTTTCCTTGACGATGGCGTCGGCAGGAATGCCCTGCTCTTTCGCGCCTTCGAGGATGTCTTGCAGACAATCGACGTATTCGTCGAGGTCGTCGATCAGGTACACCTGAGTCGACACCGGACGCTTGCCGGACACCGGCGAGCGCGGCGATTGCGGACGGCCGTTCACGTTGTCCTGGTCGATCAGATAAAACTCGAGTTCGAACGCAGCGCAGATGGTCAGGCCCATGTCGTCGAACTTGCGCACGATATTGGCCAGCACTTCACGCGGGTCGGCGAAGAATGGCTGGCCTTCTAGTTCATGCATGGTCATCAACAGTTGCGCGGTCGGGCGCTTCTGCCAAGGCTCGATGCTGAGGGTGCCAGGAATGGGGAAACAGATCCGGTCAGAGTCGCCGATGTCCAGACCCAGGCCAGTGCTTTCCACCGTAGAACCGTTGATGTCCAGAGCAAACAGAGACGCCGGCAGGTTAATGCCTTTTTCGTAGACCTTATGAAGACTGGTGCGCTCGATGCGCTTGCCGCGCACCACGCCGTTCATATCCGCAATCAGAAGGTCGACGTACAAAACCTCAGGATATTTCTTAAGGAATGCGTTTGCTTCGTTGAGTTGAACGGCACGCAGAGGGACCGACATGATGCACCTATTTTTTAGCTGTTAATTATTATGTTCACTACCCTTTCACGAGCCCAGTCAACCCGAACGGCAAAGTGAAGTCAATAGCGAACACTTGACCCTTCAACCTTTATTTTCTGGCCTTTTTAGGGGACGAGAGTGCCAGATCGATCTTGCGCACCGTGTAATTGCTGGAGATCGGACGTGCGGCGTTTAGAATTTTTTACATGAGAGTTGTTAATTAAAATCAACAAGGCTAAGCTCCGGAAAAGCTCGTTCAAGTGTGAAACTTCGAGGTGATAAAAATGGCATTCAAGCCATTGATCGGCGTTACTGCATGCGTCAAACAGATTGGCCTGCACCCCTACCACGTCAGCGGCGACAAGTACTTGCGTGCTGTCAGCGTCGCGGCTTTGGGGCTGCCTGTGGTCATCCCTTCCCTGGGCGAACTGACTGAAATCGAGGATGTGCTCGCGCATCTCGACGGTCTGTTGCTGACCGGCTCCCCCTCGAATGTGGAACCTTTCCACTATCAAGGCCCGGCCAGCGCTCCCGGCACGGATCACGATCCGGCGCGGGACGCCACGACCCTTCCTTTATTACGTGCGGCCATTGCGGCCGGCGTGCCGGTGCTCGGCATCTGCCGGGGCTTTCAGGAAATGAACGTGGCGTTTGGTGGCAGCCTGCATCAGAAGGTCCACGAACTGCCGGGCATGCTGGACCACCGCGAAGCGGACAGTCCGGAGCTGGCGGTGCAATACGCACCGGCACATACGGTCACTGTGCAACCGGGCGGCGTGTTCGAAGCCCTGGAGTTGCCGGCGGAGTTCATGGTCAATTCGATTCACAGTCAGGGTATCGACCGATTGGCGCCCGGCCTGCGTGCCGAAGCGATTGCGCCGGACGGCTTGATCGAGGCGATTTCCGTCGACCACAGCCCAACGTTTGCAGTCGGCGTGCAATGGCACCCGGAGTGGCAGGTGCTTTCGAATCCTCCTTATTTGAGTATTTTCCAGGCGTTCGGCGATGCGTGCCGGCGACGGGCCGCGCTGCGTAAAAGCCGCTGACTGAATACACAAACAACTGATTACTGCCCCCGCGAGTCAGACGGGCGTGCCTTTGCGCGCCCGCCCCTCGCGACAGCAACACACTGCGATAACAACAAGTACTACCAGGCAGCCAGGACGGCGGCGCCGAATAAGCCAAACCGGAATGGGCAACCTGTAGGAGCCGAGCTTGCTCGCGATGGCGGCCGAACATCCAACATTGATGTCGGCTGTCAGGGCCTCTTCGCGAGCAAGCTCGGCTCCTACAGGGACCGTACCCGGTTCGGGCTTGCAATCAACTATTAAGTCAGGCCGCGTTGGCCCGACGACTGAAACCTGTTGGGAGTTTCACATGGCAAACGCCTCCAGCATTTACAGGAAGGCTCTTGAAGGTCACCAGGCATCGAAAAAGGTGCTGGTGAAAGTCGACCGCGTCACCAAGAAATTCGACGAAACCACCGCGGTGGACGATGTCTCGCTTGAGATTCATCAAGGCGAAATCTTCGCCCTGCTCGGCGGTTCCGGCTCTGGCAAATCGACCCTGCTGCGCATGCTCGCAGGCTTCGAGCGCCCGACCGATGGCCGGATTTTCCTCGACGGCGTGGACATCACCGACATGCCGCCGTACGAGCGGCCGATCAACATGATGTTCCAGTCGTACGCCTTGTTCCCGCACATGACCGTGGCGCAGAACATTGCCTTCGGCCTCAAGCAGGACCGTTTGCCCGCCAGCGAAATCGACGCCCGCGTTGAAGAAATGCTGCGCCTGGTGCACATGACCCAATACGCCAAGCGCAAGCCGCATCAACTGTCCGGCGGTCAGCGTCAGCGTGTGGCATTGGCTCGCTCCCTGGCCAAGCGTCCGAAGCTGCTGCTGCTCGACGAACCGATGGGCGCGCTGGATAAGAAGCTGCGTTCGCAGATGCAACTGGAGCTGGTGGAAATCATCGAGCGTGTCGGCGTGACATGCGTGATGGTGACCCACGACCAGGAAGAGGCCATGACCATGGCCCAGCGCATCGCGATCATGCACCTGGGCTGGATCGCACAAATCGGCAGCCCGGTCGACATCTACGAAGCACCGGTCAGCCGCATGGTCTGCGAGTTCATCGGCAACGTGAACGCCTTCGACGGCACGGTGGTGGAAGACCTTGAAGGTCACGCGATCATCCACAGCCCGGACCTTGAGCAGAAGATTTACGTGGGACACGGCGTCAGCACCTCGGTGCAGGACAAGTCGATCACCTACGCCATCCGCCCGGAAAAAATGCTGGTCAGCACAGTCAAGCCCGAGAACCGCTACAACTGGTCCCAAGGCAAAGTGCATGACATCGCTTACCTCGGCGGTCATTCGGTGTTCTACGTGCAACTGCCTGGCGGCAAAGTCGTGCAATCGTTCATGGCTAACGCCGAACGCCGTGGTGCACGCCCGACCTGGGACGACACCGTCTATGTCTGGTGGGAAGACGACAGCGGCGTGGTACTGCGCTCATGAAAACACTCAATCAGCAGTTCATGCGGCTGATGCCGAGTGGTCGAAAGCTCGTCATCGGGGTTCCCTTCCTGTGGCTGTGCCTGTTTTTCCTGTTGCCGTTCTTCCTGGTGATGAAGATCAGCTTCTCGGAAGCGGCGCTGGCCATTCCTCCTTATTCGGAGATTTACACCTACGCCGAACAGAAGTTTCAGCTGTTTTTGAACGTCGGCAACTACCTGTTGCTGACCGACGATGAGCTGTACATCTCGGCCTACCTCGGCTCGTTGAAAGTCGCGTTGTTCAGCACGCTGATGTGCCTGGTACTCGGTTTCCCGATGGCCTACGCCATTACCAAGGCCAACAAGGAAACGCAAAACGTCCTGATGCTGTTGATCATGATGCCGACCTGGACCGCGATCCTGATCCGCGTGTATGCGTGGATGGGCATTCTCAGCAACAACGGCTTGCTCAACGGGTTTTTGATGTGGACCGGACTGACCGATCACCCGATCGAGATCCTCAACACCAACACGGCCGTGTACATCGGCGTGGTTTACGCCTACTTGCCGTTCATGGTGTTGCCGCTGTACGCCAACCTGGTCAAGCACGATCAAAGCCTGCTGGAAGCGGCTTCAGATTTGGGCTCGAGCAACTTCAACAACTTCTGGAAAATCACCGTGCCGCTGGCCAAGAACGGCATCATCGCAGGCTGCATGCTGGTGTTCATCCCGGTGGTGGGTGAGTTCGTGATTCCGGAACTGCTGGGCGGCCCGGAGACCCTGATGATAGGTCGCGTGCTGTGGCAAGAGTTCTTCAACAACCGCGACTGGCCGGTGGCGTCTGCGCTGGCGGTGGTGATGCTGTTGATCCTGATTGTGCMGATTCTGCTGTTTAACCGCAGCCAGGCCAAAGAGATGGAGGCACGAGGATGAAACGTTTCGGTTTTTCAAAAATGATGCTGGTGTTCGGCCTGTCGTTTATCTACCTGCCGATGCTGATCCTGGTGATCTACTCGTTCAACGCCTCGAAATTGGTGACCGTGTGGGGCGGCTGGTCGTTCAAGTGGTACGCCGGTTTGCTCGACAACACGCAACTGATGGGCTCGGTGGTGCGCTCGCTGGAAATCGCCTGCTACACGGCGGTGGCTGCGGTTGCACTGGGGACCTTGGCGGCGTTTGTGCTGACCCGCGTCACGCGCTTCAAAGGTCGCACATTGTTCGGCGGCCTGGTCACTGCGCCGCTAGTGATGCCGGAAGTGATCACCGGTCTGTCGCTGTTGCTGCTGTTCGTGGCGATGGCGCAGTTGATCGGTTGGCCGCAGGAACGCGGCATCATCACCATCTGGATCGCTCACACGACGTTCTGTGCGGCGTATGTGGCGGTGGTCGTTTCCGCGCGCTTGCGTGAGCTGGACCTGTCCATCGAAGAAGCGGCCATGGACCTTGGGGCCAAGCCATTCAAGGTGTTCTTCCTGATCACCATTCCGATGATCGCGCCATCGTTGGCGGCCGGCGGCATGATGTCGTTTGCCCTGTCGCTGGATGACCTGGTGTTGGCGAGTTTCGTGTCCGGACCGGGTTCGACGACCTTGCCGATGGAAGTGTTCTCGGCGGTGCGTCTGGGCGTGAAGCCTGAGATCAACGCCGTGGCCAGCTTGATCCTGTTGGCGGTATCGATTGTGACCTTCATGGTCTGGTACTTCAGCCGCCGCGCCGAAGCCACCCGCAAGCGTGCGATCCAGGAAGCAATGGACCAGACCGCCAATGAGTCGTGGCAGCAACCTGACAAGCAAATGGTAGAAGCGACGGCTTAAGGGCCTGCAGCACGCACACTTTGTAGCAGCTGGCGAAGCCTGCGTTCGGCTGCGAAGCAGTCGTGAATTCAGACACTGCGGTTCTTTCTGGAAGATTGAATTCGCAGGTTTTACGACTGCTTCGCAGCCGGGCGCAGGCTTCGCCAGCTGCTACAAGGGGTGCGCCAAGACTGCAATTGTTTTGCGAATTTGAATAAAAAAGAATGGAGTTGTACCGATGAAAATGTTTGGCAGGACTCTGCTGACACTGTCCTTATTGGGCGCTATGGCTACCGGCGCCCAGGCCAATGACAAGGTACTGCGCGTCTACAACTGGTCGGATTACATCGCACCGGACACCGTCAAGAAGTTCGAAGACGAGACCGGCATTCGCGTGACCTACGATGTGTTCGACAGCAATGAAACCCTTGAGGCACGCCTGCTCGCGGGCAAATCCGGCTACGACATTGTCGTGCCGTCCAACAGTTTTCTGGCCAAGCAGATCAAGGCTGGCGTCTATCAGACACTGGACAAATCGAAGCTGCCGAACTGGAAAAACCTCAACTCTGTCCTGCTGAAAAACGCCTCCGCCAGCGATCCGGATAACGCTCACGCCTTCCCGTACATGTGGGGCTCGATTGGCATCGGTTTCAACCCGGTCAAGGTCAAGGAAGTACTCGGCGCCAACGCACCGACCAACTCCTGGGACCTGCTATTCAAACCGGAAAACGCGGAAAAACTCAAAGCCTGCGGCATCAGTTTCCTCGACTCGCCAACCGAAATGCTCCCGGCCGCCCTGCACTACCTGGGCTACCCGGTGAACTCGCAAGACAAAGGCCAGATCGCCGAAGCTGAAGCGCTGTTCATGAAGATTCGCCCTTCTGTGGCGTACTTCCATTCGTCGAAGTACATCTCCGACCTGGCCAATGGCAACATCTGCGTGGCGGTCGGCTATTCCGGCGACGTCCTGCAAGCCAAGGCCCGCGCCCAGGAATCGGGTAACACGGTGCAGATCGACTACAGCATCCCGAAAGAAGGCGCCGGCAGTTTCTACGACATGGTCGCCATCCCTCGGGATGCGGCGAACGTCGAGAACGCTTACCTGTTCATGAACTTCCTGATGCGCCCGGACATCATCGCCGAGATCACCAACAACATCGGCTACAGCAACGCCAACGCCGCAGCGACGCCGCTGGTGGATGAGGCGATTCGGGATGATCCGGGCTCGTATCCGCCGCAGGAGGTGATGGCGACGCTGTATGCGATTCCGGATATGCCGATCGGGATTCAGCGGGTGATGACCCGGGGCTGGACGCGGGTCAAGCTCGGGAAATAATCGCTGAATGTGAAATCGCTTTCGCGAGCAGGCTCGCTCCCACAGTGGTTTGTGGTGAGACACAGATTTGTGCACGACGCCAATCCCTGTGGGAGCGAGCCTGCTCGCGAAGAGGCCAGCACTGGCAACACAAGACTCAACCGTTTTCCGTTCCCGCAGCGCCTTACCACCGCTGCACGCTCCCAGCAGCAGAACGGCCTCACCTGGCTTCCTCGGTTAAGGTGAATTTGGGCGCTCTCCTCGGGCGCCATTTTTTATGCGGGAACGAGTGGCCATTCGGCCAATGCCCGATAACGTCCCTTATGCGATTCAAACAACGCAAAGCGATCAGCCCGCAGGAAAAACTCGGGCGGCGTCACGGACTCAGGCACCGGCAGCCGGTAGTCACGCATCAAGGTCAAATGCGGCCGAAACTCCTTCGGCGCATCCTCAAACCCAAACGGCAACATCGCCTGTTCCAGCGCATACACCAACCGCAATAACTCCGGCGGCGCTTGCTCGGGTGCGAGCACCAGCACGCCTGCCCTGCGCCAGACATCCAGCCGATCAAGCGCCAACTTCAACGGCCCACCCGGCACGCGAACCTTCGCGGCAGCGGTGCAGATATCGGCGATCTGCGCCACGCCCACCGCGCCCAAAAACTTCAACGTCAGGTGAAAGTTTTCCGCCAGCACCGGGCGCCCGCTGCGCAGTTCAAGCGCGCTACGCCATTGCGCAATCGCCTTGCGTTGCTCGGGCGGGCAGTTCAGGGCAAAAAACAGCCGTTTCAGCGGCTCATGGGATTCGTCGCTCACGCCTGGCACCTCCTGACATGCACGTTATAGTTGAACCAACCGAAAACAACGGGAGGGGCTATGCGGGAGATCATCAGCAAAGAGCCATGGTGGGCGATGCCACCGAAACCTGGGCAGGATGAGTCCGAGCTGGAATGGGGCTGGCTGGTTCACTATAGCGAAGGTGAGCCACGTTTCGAGTTCGTCAGGGAGCGGCCGACGGATAACGAGATCCGTAATCGCAAGAGTTGCAGGATCACCCCGACAGCGGAGTGATCCTGGGGTGTGTTTCAGGCCTGAGTGATGATGTTGAAGCCGCCGAAGATCATCCGCTGACCATCGAACGGCATTGAATTGACGTCCGGTTGCATGCGCGGGTCGGCCATCATTTTTTGCATGCCGGCATTGCGGGTCGGCTTGTCTGGCCAGACGATCCAGGAAAACACCACTGTTTCGTCTTCCTTGAGTTTCACCGCCATCGGAAACGAGGTCACTTTGCCGTCTGGCACGTCGTCGCCCCAGCATTCAACAATGCTCAAGGCACCGTTCTCCTTGAAAATCGCGCTGGTGATTTCGGCGTGCTTCTTGAATTGCTCGCGGTTGGCGGTCGGTACGGCAATCACACAGCCATCGACATAAGACATGGTCATTCTCCTGCAGGGGGGTGAGGGTCGAGCTGATGGTTAGTCGATTCCGTCGGGCTCCAATCGACAGGCCTGCTGGCCGAATTGACCGACGGTGGTTCGGCAGTTACCGCCAGGTTGCCCTCGATCTGCCCCGCCATGTACAGCGTCCCTGCCATCACGCCGGTCGTCGGATTTTGCACCAGCTTCATCCAGGCTTTGTCGAACGTATTGCCCAAACTGCTGCGAATCAGCGCCTCGCTGTCCGGCCGGTCGGCAGCCTGGATGAGCGCGCGAATCCCGGCCACGCCGACGGTGATCAAGCCCCCGGCGAGTTTCCCGGCGGCGGCGGCCACCGCACTGGCGGCCCCGCGAGGGGCCATTTCGGCTTCCATGCGCTGACTGGCGCGCTTGGCCACTGGCGCCATGGCAGTGTCCGTCGAACCGATCCCCTTGTCGCCCCCCGCCTTGTGGATCTTGTCAATCAACGCTGCGTAAGCCGGCAGTGAGTCCAACGGCTGCGTACGGACGACCTGGTAAAGCGAGGCATTGCGCGCGGGCGGTGGCCCGAGGGCGATGGCGGGGACTTTCTGGATGCGGCCATTGAGCTGCGCCATCGGTATGCCGTGACGCTTGGAGGTTTTCTGCAGTTCTTCCTGAAGAATGTCTACGTAGAACGCGGTGGACTGGCCGAGAATCGCGTCGGGATCAATCTCTACCGCTACCGGCGCCAGCACCCGTTCCTGATATTGCTCGAGCAGATAGCCCGCCAAACGCTTGGCCGAGGCATCCTGCTCGCCCTTGGCACTGAGGGTGTACCAGCTGACTTTCATCGATAGCCATTCCTGGGTCCAGTAACTGCTGAACCAGGGGATGAAGTTCTCTTCGGTCAATTGGTAGACCCGTGTGCGCCAGTATTCCATGGCCCCGCGCGAGTAGATTCTGGTCTGCTCGGTGGCCGATTGCGACGCCGCGACGATTTCGCGATCCACCTGCCGCCACGTGCTATCGGACACGACCACCACAACCGGCGCTACCACAGGGGCACGCTCAGGCGTGGCGCATCCCGCCAATACCACCAACACGGCGACGATCAGCGAACGCAGGTTCAAGATCGCGGTTTCCTACAGTCGCCCTTGGGCAGAATGCCCGAAACTCAAAGGCCTATTGGTTTGAGTATAGGTGGCGCAGTTTGTTCGCCGTGGGTTGGATGGAAGGTTCAAGGGCCTCTTCGCGAGCAGGCTCGCTCCCACAGTTTTGAACTCACCGCGATCCAAATGTGGGAGCGAGACCGGCTTGCCGGCGATGAGGCCCTCAAGAACACCATCACTACCATCGATATTCACCATCGCGACGAATGCCTTCCGCAATAAACCCCTCAGGCGCACGATCACCCCATTCCAACGCAAACCCCGCCTCGGAGGGCCACATCATGTTGATCCATCTCCTGACCTGCCTGGCCCTGACGGCCGTGACGCTGACGCTTTTTTCCCGTTTTATCCTGGACATCGGCCAGACCGAGGAGCGCCCATCATGATCCACTCCGTCAGCCTGGCCGTGAGTTTTCCGGTGTTTGGCAGCAACTACTACGCGCAAGAATTCGTGTCGCGCAAAGAGTTGTCACTGGTGTTCGACCCGAATTTTGAGGCGTTGCTGATGCCGGCAGCGGCCAACCACTTCAGTAACGAAGTGGTCGGTCTCAACGATCAATTCCGCTTTCTCAATGACGTGCTGGTTGAACACCTGCTGGAGATCGAGCTGGCCCAGAGCGCACCTCGCTCGTCGCGCCAGTTTACGTTCTAGGAAGACACGGGCCGACGAACGGCCCGCACTTTGCCGCTTTTGCCACCGCCACAGAAAAAACGCTCGGCGCCGTCTGACTCAAGGCCTGACACCCCCACCCCTGGCGGCATTTCGACAGTTTCCAGGACTTTACCGGTGATCGGGTCAATTCGTCGCAACTCACTTTCATCCTCCTCCCACGTGCCATGCCACAGATCGCCGTCCACCCAAGTCACCCCGGTGACAAAGCGGTTGGATTCGATGGTGTGCAGAATGGCCCCGGTATCGGGGTTGATCTGATGGATTTTGCGGGCCCGGTACTGACCGACCCACAGATTGCCTTCCGCCCACGCCAGCCCCGAATCAGCGCCACCGCCGGGTGCCGGGATGGTGGCGAGTACACGGCCGCTTTGCGGATCGATCTTGTGAATGTGTTTACCGGCAATCTGGAACAAGTGCTGGCCATCGAAGGCGGTTCCCGCATCAGCGGCGACGTCGATCGAGCGCAGCGGTTGGCCGCTCTCCGGATCCAGGGCGTTGAGTCTTTCTCCGGAGGCGAACCAGACCTGCCGGCCGTCAAACGAGACGCCATGCACACTGTCGACGTCGGGAAACGGGCCATATTCACGAATGATTTCAGCAGTTGATCGTTTCATGAATGCATCCTCTTCACTGGGTGTGTGGAGTGGATCCTAATCACCCGGCAACAAAGCCGTGAGTAACAAAGTCGTCGCGAATCCCGGCAGCGGTGGTGTCATCCAGCGCCGGGCCCGGCCACGGCCAAAGGTCTGCACTTTGCCGGCGACCGCCAGCGCATCAAGCGCCCGTTGCACGCTACGCTGACCGGTGCCCAGCGCCAGTGCCAGGGCCGAACTCGACCACGACTCACCGTCCGCCAGAAACGCCAGCAGCGCCGCGTGCTGCTCCTCGACCGGGCGCGCCAGCACCACGACGTCCGGCGACACCAGGGCAAAGCCACGCTTCGTCGCGGTGACCCCGGCCAACGGTCGAAGCGCCGCTCGCAGCCGTCCGACTTCGACGCGCAACCGCGCACGATGGGATTCATCACTGAGTTTCAAGCGAAAAGCATAGGCGATGAGTGTTTCCCGGGGGACATCAGCCGGCCAGGCTTCGGCCAATGCCCGCGCGAGGGTGAACAACACCGGGCGCCTGGCCAGGGACACCGACATGCCAGCGCCGCGCACCACATAACGACACGCGTCGACCACCAGCGACGTTGAGGCGAGCAGCGTTTCTACCTCATCCAGCATCAGCGGTCGCGCCTCGCCCCGGCTGATTAAGCGGGCTGCGGGGGTGTTCATGACGCGAGCTACAGTGTCGACTTCGGCGCTGAGCGCCGGGATCCCGGCCTCGCCTGCAAAGCGTTCGGCCCGCTCCAGCGCAGACCGCGCCTTTTTGATCTCCAGCCGGCGCATCGCGATGCCAGCCACCACCAGTTCATGCGCGGCACGCAGGGCCGGAGGCAAGGGCGCCGGGTCCAGCCGGGCGAGCCGTTCCTCGACCTGATCGAGATGCCCGATCAGCAACAACCGTCGAATCTGCAGATACCGCGCGTGCGCCGCATTCACCCAATCCCCATGGACTTCGAGCGTTGCCAGCGCCGTGTCGAGGGCTTTTTCCGGCCAGCTCAAATCGCGAGCCGCCAGGGCAATTTCCGCCTCAGCCACCACACAGCGCGCCCGAGCCATGGACTCTTTCGGACCAAATGCCCGCGCCGCCCGTTTGACCAGCGCTTTCGCGCGCTCCAGATCGCCGAGCTGGGCCATGGCGATACCGCGCAGTGCCAGCGCCGGCGCATCGTCGCGCAAGGCAATCCGGTTCAACGCCCCCAGAGGATCACCCGCGGCCAGCGCTCGGGCGGCAGCGGTAATCAGCGAGTCCATTTGCGTCGCGCCACAGAGGTCACTCCCATCGTTGGATGTCCGCTGGTTAGTCTATCTCACGATCCTCAAGCAGCTTGGCAGACGCGATCATCGCAGGCGTTTACCTGCCTGCACCCACTCGCGCGGGCTGACGCCGGTTTTTCGGCGAAAGGCCCGGGCCAGTGCCGAAGGGCTTTCGTAGCCGACTTCATCGGCGATCAGCGCAATCGACTTGCCTTCGCGCAGACGCTTCTGCGCCAGGCTGATGCGCCAACTCACCAGATAGTCGACCGGTGTCTGCCCCACCACCTGACGAAAGTGCTCGGCAAAACTGGCCCGGGACATGTTGGCCGCCGCTGACAGTTCGGCGACGGTCCAGGATTTTTCGGGCGCGTCATGCATCAGGCTCATGGCCCGCGCCAGACGCGAATCGGCGAGACCAGCCATCATGCCGGGGCCCTGATCGCGGTCGGTCAGAATGTGCCGCAGCAACTGGATCACCAGCAACTCGAACAGTCGATCCATCATCGCTTCACGGCCACAGGTGCCGCCGAAGGCTTCGTTGAACAGCCAGTCCAGCGTGCCGGCCATCGTCGGCACGCTGTCGAGTTTTAGCAGCAGGTAATCCGGCAGCGCGGCCGCAAGGGCATTGCCGGCGCCCCCGTCGAAATCCAGCGACGCGCACACCAGTTGGGGGCTCGACGCTTCGCTGGCGAGTAAACGATGACGGTACGGTCGCGGGAAAAAAATCAGCGTCGGCTCGGTGAGCAACCGGTCGGGTTCATCGGCCAATTTCAGCGTCAGTTCGCCCGCCTGCAACAGGTGCAAATGCCCCGTTGAGTGATCGCCATCAAAGACCACGGAGCCGCAAAAATGCCCGCTGTAGAAGGCCCCGGCACTGACGCCGAAGTGGGTGAGCAACGTGGACAAGCGATCCATGGAACGGCTCCCGGGCGAACTTCTGGACGATCTGTTGCATATCCTCGACGATTTGCACCCTAAAGGCCAGCGTCGCCCCATAGCATAGACCCCGTACCCAGCGCACACCGCGCTTGAATCTACGGAGCTGTACCCATGAGCCGCATCACTGCCCTGAGCCTTGAACACGCCACTGACACCACCCGCCCATTGCTGGAAGGCGTGCAGAAAAAAATCGGCTTTTTGCCGAATGTCTTCAAAACCCTTGCGCATGCCCCTGCGGTACTCGCGGCCTACCTGCAACAAAGCGCGGCGCTGGGCAAAACGTCCCTGAGCGCGACGGAAAAAGAAGCGATCTATCTGGCCACTTCACAGGTCAACGGCTGCGATTACTGCCTGGCGGCGCACACGCTGTTCGCCGGTAAAGCCGGGCTGTCCGCGCAAGACATCCTCAGCGCCCGACACGGCCAACTGAATGCCTTCGCCACCCTCGCCCGACAAATTACCGAAAGCCGTGGCCACCTGAACACCGAGCAGCTCGACGCAGCGCGCGCGGCCGGCATCAACGACGCCAAGATCATTGAAGTGGTGGGCCACATTGCGGCGCAGACCCTGACCAACTACCTCAACAACCTCGCCCTGACCGAGATCGACTTCCCCGCCATCGATGCGTGAACACGGTCAATAAATTCGGGAGTACCGACGATGAACAGCGTGACGATCTACACCACCGACACCTGCCCCTACTGCCGCAACGCCAAGGCGCTGCTCACCAGCAAGGGCATCGCAGCCGAGGAAATAAACGTCCAGTCCAGCCCCGGCAAATTCCAGGAGATGCTCAGCCGCAGCGGTCGTCGCAGCGTGCCGCAGATTTTCATCGGCGACACCCATGTCGGCGGTTTCGATGACCTGGCCAAGCTGGACCGTCAGGGCGGATTGCTGTCGATGCTGGCCTGAAACGCACAGCCCGAGCACGACCTTGAATACGGGTCGTGCCGGGTATTCTCTAAAATCTTTTTAGGTTGTACGATGACCGATGAGTCACTCAATCCATAACAACAAGGAAACACCTATGAAGAACGTCAAACTACTGGTCGGTTTTCTATGCCTCTTCAGCGGCTACGTAGCCGCAGCCCCAGCGCCGGGCGAGAAAGAGGTCGCCAGCGCCGTCGACCATCTGACCCAAGCCATGCTGCACAAGAACATTCCAGAACTGAAAGCGCTGACCGCAGAGAACCTGACCTACGGGCATTCCAGCGGCAAGGTTCAGGACAAGACCGACTTCATCGCCGATATCGAAACCGGCAAAAGCGCGTTCAAAACCCTGGAAATGCAAAACCAGACCATCAACGTCTCCGGTGACATAGCGCTGGTTCGCAATCATTTCTCGGCACAAGCGCTCAAGGGCACCGAAGTGGTCCCGACCGAAATCGAGAACTTCCAGATTTGGCAAAAGAAGGGTGGCAAATGGTTGCTGGTTGGCCGCCAGGCTTTCCGCATCTAGCTTTCTATATATAAAAAAAGATCCCGCTCAAGGTCACTTGAGCGGGATTTTTCAAGGCAGCGCTGTCAAGCCACCGGGATCATCGGATCCGCTGCTGCCAACGCACTGGCACGGTCGGCTGCCGGCGGGTAGATCCAGACGGTATTGATCTGAGTTTTCAGCTCTTTGCCTTCCTGCTTGACCAGTTTGACCTGACGATCCCAACCCTCGGTGTAAACCGCGCCCCAAGCGCCCAGATCCAGGCACGTCACATACTTGGGTTGGCTATAAGGCGTCGGGTCCACGCCCAGAATCTGCGCCGCCACGTTGTTACCGGCGTGGCGCCCCAGCGAGATGGCATGCTGGCAGGTCATCATTGCGTAGTTGCCGATGTCATCGCAGGCCGCGTAAGCCACATCACCCGTAGCAAAGATGTCGTCCTGGCCGATGACTTTCAGATGACTGTCCACGTGCAGACGGCCTTGGCTATCACGCTCAGCGGGGATCTGTTCAGTCAGCGAACTGGCGCGCACACCGGTGGTCCAGACCACGGTTTTGGCATCGATGCGTTGGCCATCGGCTAAGGTCACACCGTTCTTGTCAACGGCAACAACCGATGACTTCAGGCGCCATTTCACCCCCAGCTCCGTGCTCGCTTGAGCAATCGACTGGCTGATTTCGGCGCCCATCGAAGCCCCGACCTTCTCGCCACGGTCGACGATGATCACTTCAATGTCGGCACCCTCACCGAGGATAGCCCGCAGACGTGCCGGCATTTCGGTCGCCGTTTCAATCCCGGTGAAACCGCCGCCCGCCACTACGACGGTGTTGCGGGTTTTGCTGTCTGGCAGGCTGGCCAGGGATTTGAGGTGGTTTTCCAGACGCACGGCCTGTTCGATCTGGTCGACATCAAAGGCATGTTCGGACACTCCCGGGGTGTTCGGCAGGGCCAGGCGGCTGCCGGTCGCCAGAACGAGTTTGTCGTAGCTGCACGTCTGCCGGGTGCCCGAAGCATCGGTATAGCCCACGCGTTTTTGCTGCACGTCGATGGTCTCTGCGGCGCCCTTGATGAACTTCACACCCACGGCATCGAACAGCTCACCGATCGGTGCCGCCAGTTGATGAGCGTTGGGTTCGTAGAAGCGCGGACGCACACGCAGCTCGGCCTGAGGCGCCAGTACCGTGACCTCTACGCCGTTGTGATCATGCAGGTCGAACAAGCGCGTAGCGCTCAACGCCGTCCACATACCGCCGAAACCTGCGCCGATGACCAGAATGTGCTGTTTCATGGTTTTAACTCCGAGGAAGACCAAAAGCTGAACTCGTTGCCGAGCTGACAACGGCGACTATAGTGATCCAAGTAATAGCACGCAACGACCTTTTATCGATGGTTAGTATCGCTAATTTTGATACCTGTAAATTCCGGAAATGGCTTTTATCTATAAGCAACACAGGGCAGATAGCTTTACATATGGATCATTGCCCCTCTAACCGTCGACTGATAACATTGGCGACTCATTCAGTCGGAGATCCAGATGTCTCTTTACAGCGCAGGCGTTGAATACGGCATTCATTGCCTGATTTTTTTGGTGGGCGATTCCGGTGATAGCCGTGAGGCGAGCGTGCGCGATCTCGCCGAACTGCAAGGCGTGCCGCTGGATTACCTGGCCAAGATCTTCACCCGGCTGGCCAAGGCAAAACTGGTGATCGCCACCGAAGGCGTGCGCGGCGGGTTCAAACTGGCGCGGCCGGCGGACGAAATCAGCGTGCTGGACATCGTCAATGCCATTGATGGCCAGAAGCTGATCTTCGATTGCCGCGAGATTCGCGGGCGTTGCGCCGTGTTCGACGGCGCCCCACCGGCGTGGGCCCTCGACGGTCCCTGCTCGGTGCACGCCGTCATGATGACCGCGCAAAAACGCATGGAAGACGCGCTCGCCCAGCAGACCATTCTCGATTTGGCCAGACGAGTCGGACGCAAAGCCCCAGCCGAATTCGGTGCCCGGTTGAACACCTGGATGAATGATCGGCGGGAAAAGAAAACTGCCAGCAGTGCGCCGGTTGAGGATGAGCAGATTATCCCGACGACCGAAATCTCAGACTGACGATTCAGCTATGGGCAAACCGGATTAGAGCGCTCTATGATTGAACCCCATGACCACCTCCGCTCCGATCCGCTCACCCTGCCCGCCCGGCGCCTGCAACTGCGGGCGTGACCCACTGCTTGAAACACCGGGGGCGGACGTGCGCATCCTGTTTCTGACCCGCCAGGAAGAAAAGCGCCTGCTCGACCGCCTGGAAAACCTCCAGAGCCTGGCCGACCTCGAACGCCTGCAACAGCGGATGTATGAGCAATTGGGCATCCGTGTCGAGATCGTCCCCAGCTTCAACGAAGTGCGCACGATGCGCGGCATCGGCATCACCCTCGGCGAGCAACCGGGGCTATGCCGTAAAACCCGCCAGTCGATCCCGGCCGCCATTCGCCGCAGCCTGGAAAATCGCCCGGAAATCGCCTACGACATCCTCAACGCCAATGACCTGTTGCGGGATGCGTAAGGGCAGCATCGATGAAAATTACAAGTCGCCGCCCATGTTTCGCGGGTGAAACAGGCACCGCGCGTGACGTTATTCAATCCATGAAAAGATAACTAAAGAGGATCAGCGGTCGTACGCGGACTGCCGGTCGCTGCTATGCCTTCACAGAGGATAAAGAGGCTCAGCGTAACCGTGGTCCCGGCGCCAGCCAGGTGCGCGAAGACAAACAGGTGCCAATCCGTATCAGGAGGTGGCCGATGTTATTCATCGTCAGTTGGTCCATTGACCCGGAAAACCGTAACAAGGCGATCGAGCGTTTTCTCAATTCCGGGGGTGCTCCGCCCACAGGCGCCAAGATGCTCGGACGCTGGCATGCCGTAGGCGGTTCGAGCGGTATGGGGATTGTAGAGGCGAGTGATCTGGTGCCCATCCAGCAATGGGTGCTGGAGTGGAGCGACATCATGAAGATGGACGTCCATGCGGCATTGACCGATGAGCAGATGGCGCCGCTGTTGGCAGCCACTACCAGTCAGTAGCAGGCATCGGGGCGGTGGATCACCGCCCCGTTCCTGGTGTTGGCCTATTTCACTTTGCGCAACAGAAAGTGTGCGGGAAAAGTACTGGAAGGGATCGTTGCGCAACATCAGCTGAAGACACAGCCAGCGTCTGTTCCGGGTCACGCAGGCTCGGAGCAGACGCTGCTGAAATCAGTGCGTCCAGGGCTTGCAAACGCTGATCATGGCGGTGTCACCACGGTGTAATACACCCCGTTGGCGCCATAGGCAGGTTGCAACCAGGAATTGCCGCATTGGTAGTACGTGCTCTGGGAAAAAGTCTGCAAATTACATCCGATAGGCAGGCTGGCATAGGTCTGGCCCAAGGGCATCGTCGGCGGTCCCGAAGCGACCATCCCGGCGTTATAGCCAGCGCCGAACGCGTTGTCGTCGGCATCCTCGTCGGCCACCGCCCCTGCAGCCTCACCCACCGCCACGCCCGTCGCAGCGGCGGCTACCGGATTGACACCGCCGCAGTAATAACAGCCGCTGCTGGCAATCACAGCGGCGGGCGGATGGTAGTAGGCAGTCCCGTATGGAACTGACTGGTAAGCAGACCCGCCATAAGCGGGTCCCCGGTAAGCCGTCGTACCATAACCGTCCGCGTGGTAGCCATAAGCGTTGGCGCCATCTTCACCTTGTGCATGCCAGGCACCGTCCTGACCGGAAGCCGTTCCGCCTTCGGCACCTGTGCCCGCCCAGGACCCACCGCCACCGGAGGCCGAACCGCCGCGATAGCCTGAACCGCTCCAGCTGCCGTCACCGCCGGAGGCCGAGCCGCCGCGATTGGTTTCGCCACTCCAACTGCCATCGCCGCCCGAAGCCGAGCCAAATTCGCCGGAACGACTCCATGAACCGCCACCACCGTATGAACGCCCAAAACCACCGGCGTGCGACCAGGCTGCCGCCTCGTTACACATCAGCGCGGCGATTAACAGGCCCGCGAACTTCAAGGTAGATCTGCTCATGATTCAACCTCCTCGTTCAGGGTTTTGTGACCGGATCCTTAACGCCTTGCGGGGCGCGAAGGGCGGGAGGCGGGGAAAATTTGATCCGGTGCGCCGACTCGATCTGGTCAGGTTTGAAGAACGCCGCAGGCATCGCTGAGCTGAGCTTCCAGTCACTGAAATCGACCTGATGCCGGGATCGGGTCGGGTCATCGAGAAACACTGCCCGCAACCGGCGCGGGAGCTTGTCCTCGGTACCGATCCAGGCTTGGACGAACACGGTGTCGCTGGTGTATGCGATCACATCGGTGGTGGTATCGCCGACCACCGTGGACTGGCCGATGTAGAACGCCACACGCATGTCCCTGGACAAGTCTTTATAAGGATCAGCGACGATAACGTCGGTAAACGGAAAATAGATTGCCGCACGCTGGTACGCGGCCTCCAGCGTCGCATCGATGGTGGGAGGCGCATCGACTTGGGCGAGCAGTTTGTCCTTGCGCTCAAAGGCATAGGCTTGCTTGCCGTCGTAATAGAACTCGGTGGCCGGACCATCGCCGGAGGTCATGACACGCAGCTGGTCCGGGCGCTGCTCAGTGACCAGCGCCACCGAACTATAGGCCAGGGGCGGCCCAAGCCGGCTGGGCTTTTCGTAGGTGGTAACGGCTTTGAAACTCAGGCCCTTGGCGCTGGTCAGGCGAGCGCTCATGGCCTTCAGAATATCCAGCGCCTTGGGCTCCAATTGCACCGCCGACACATCGACCGCCGGTGTCTGGGCGGCGTGCAACGGAGTGACAACGACAGCCATCACCATGCTGACCGTGAACAAGCGGACATACTGCTGGAGGGTTAGCATCTTTTGTTCTCCGCAGAGAGAGGTCTGGCGTTAAACGACGGGTGACGGAAATGACGTCGTAACGGACTCGTATTCCGATGAACACGTATTGATGATTCATGCCTTGCACCGGTTTGCAGTCATCGACCATCCGGAAATATCAGCAAAGCTCAATTTGCTGTCATTCGCCATTCAATCGAAAAAATAACCCGACAAATCCGGGCAAAAAAGTCAGCGTGGAACGCATTGGCTGGATATTTCAGCATTGCTACCTACGCTCTCTTCAGAAATGTTTGCATTTCGACGCAGGTGGGCGATGGCCGACTGCATTAACAGCGAAACGCTCGACTTTATTCCGGGAGAACACACCACCATGAACATGTACCGAAACCTGCTCATCGGCACCGCATTGGCCGGACTCCTGCTCGGCGGTTGCACCTCGAAAGTCACCGAGACGACGCAGTACTCCGGTTTCCTGTCGAGCTACAGCGACCTGAAGGAAGTCGAAACGCCTAGCGGTGGCACGGCGCTGCGCTGGGTGAGCCCGTCGTTTGACCGGAATGCGTATACCACCGTGGCGTTCAATACGCTGGAGTTCTACCCCGCGCCAAAACCCAACGAGCGGGTCAATAAGCAGACGTTGCTCGACTTGCAGAGCTACATGACCAGCACGGCCAAAAGCGTGCTGGGCCAGAAATACCGGATAGTGCCTAGCGCGGCCGCAGCACCGGCCGGAGCAAGAACCTTGATCCTGCGCGCGGCAATCACCGGGGTCAGCGCCACGAACGAAGGCATGAAGTGGTATGAAGTGGTGCCGATTGCGGCCGTTGTCGGAGCGACACAGGCCGCCACCGGTCACCGGGATCAGAACACTAACCTGTTCATCGAAGCTGAGCTCATCGACGCCGGGACCAATCAAACCGTCGTCAAAGTGGTGCGCAAAATATTCGGCACCCCGCTGGAGAACGACAAGCAGGCAATCACCACCCAGGACTTCAAAGCCGCGATCGACAAATTGAACGCCGATATCTGGGCGTTCATCCGCAGTTGAACCCTGTTTCAACCACCAAAAAAGGTTGGTGGTTGAATTAACCTGAAGCAGAGGTCATTCGACATGCAACCGCACTCATCAAATCCGTTATCAAATGTGTGCAGAACGCTGTTCTTCACCGCGCTCTTCGCCGGTGTACTGGCGTTAAACGGCTGCGCAACGGTGGAGGCCCAGGTAACCCAGTATGTTGGGGTCCCGCAGTATCCGCCGACCATTCCGGCCGAAGTCCAGGTGTTACGCACAGACCCGACTCGCCCCTTCGTGCGGTTAGGAGAAATTCTGATTGATGCCAGCATCGAACCGGCGCCCCCTATGGCCGAGATCGAACTCAAACTGCAGGACGAAGGCGCCAAGCTTGGCGCAGACGCGGTAGTCGTGGTTTACGACCAGATTGCGACCGTCGGGGCCTACGTGTCCGGCCCGGTATGGGCCCGCGACGTCAATACGATCCAGGGGCGCAAGCTCAAAGCCATTGCCATCAAATACAAATAATCGACTATCGATAAAGAGGTACACCGCATGAAAGCAATCCTGTCCTGGATGACCCTCACGTTGGCGACTGTGTTAATCAGTGCCTGCTCTGCCGTCGGATCAACCTCTGGCGGTGCCGGTGAGATGGAGATTCGATCAGGGAAGATCGAGCAGATATCGCTGACACAGATGCAGACCAATCACGACAGTGGCGTCGGTGCCGTACTCGGCGGCATTGGCGGTCTGGGTATCGGCAGCTTGATCGGTCATGGCACCGGGCGCGATGTCGCCATGGTTGCCGGTGCGCTCGCCGGTGCTGCGGGCGGTAATTATGTAGAGAAGAAAAAGTACGACCAACCGGTAACAGCGCAACAGATCATCGTACGGGTCACCAGTGGCGTGCTGGTATCGGTTACCCAGCCGATCAATCCGAACTTGAGTAAAGGCATGAAAGTGTATATCGAAGGCTCAGGCAATGATGCCCGAGTGGTACAGCAAGGCGGTTAAGGCGACGAGATCAACTTGAGCGGGCTGGGGGTTCATCGGGGAAACAAAAACGTAATCGCCGCGCGAAATCCCCAGCCCCGCGCACCGTCCTCGGGACTGTCGGCCCAATAGCGAGGGCCAACCTGAATGGTCAGCGGCTGACCACCCAGCTTGAGCAGCTGAGTCACCATGGCATTGACGGGGACCGACCATTCCTTGGTTTGCCAGTTGTAGGTCGACTCGGTGTTCACACCAAACGTGGTGTAGGTGTGAGTGGTGTACGACCAAAAGGGCTGCAAGAACGTCTGATTGACCTTTGGCGCATTCGGCTGCTCAGGTCGCAGGCGCAGCATGCTTAAACACGTGGATGTTTAAGGCATTAGCAAAACGCAGTTTCCTCACACGCGCCATTCAAACGCTAAACAAATTGAAGTTTTGAGCACGCTTTGCCTGTTTTAAGAGGGCTGCTTCTGGAAATTTCACAATACCTACCTAATCTCTTCGCGGGGGGATCCAATATTTCAGGAGAAGCCTGGGGGCTTCTTTTCAACGTGTGAACCGCCGTACACAGGATCTTCATATGAACCGGAAAAAGATTTTCTCCGTACTCGCAACGCCTTTGCTGATGTCGGCAATGTTTATCCCCGGTATGACTTATGCCGCCGATAAGCCGCCCAACATCCTGGTGATCATGGGTGACGATATTGGCTGGTCCAACATCGGTGTCTACAACCAGGGCATGATGTCCGGCCGCACTCCTCATCTCGACCAGCTCGCCAACGAAGGCATGCGCTTTACCGACTATTATGCCGAGGCCAGTTGCACCGCTGGGCGCGCCAACTTCATTACCGGTGAACTGCCGATCCGTACGGGCATGACCACCGTCGGCCAGGCCGGTTCGCCCATCGGCATTCCCGCCGAAGCCGTGACCATCGCCACAACCCTGAAATCCATGGGTTACGCCACCGGCCAGTTCGGCAAGAACCACCTGGGCGACTTGAACGAATTCCTGCCCACCGTCCACGGCTTCGATGAGTTCTTCGGTTACCTCTATCACCTCGACGCCATGGAAGACCCGGCACACCCCAACTATCCAAAGGACCTGCTGGACAAGGTCGGTCCGCGCAATATGGTCCACAGCTGGGCTACCACCACCGACGACACCACCGTCATGCCGCGCTGGGGCAAGGTCGGCAAACAGAAAATCGAAGACGCCGGTACGCTCTATCCAGAGCGGATGAAAACCGTCGACGAGGAAATTCGCGACAAGACCTTCACCTTTATCGACAAGGCCAAGCAGGACAACAAACCGTTTTTCGTCTGGCTGAACCCGACCCGCATGCACATCGTCACTCACCTGTCCGACAAGTACGAAGCCATGCGCAATTCGGAAAACGGCTGGTCGGAACAGGAAGCCGGTATGGCACAGCTTGATGACATCGTCGGCGATGTCATGGCCAAGCTGAAAAAAGAAGGCATGGATGACAACACCATTGTGGTTTTCACCACCGACAATGGCGCGGAAAACTTCACCTGGCCGGACGGCGGCACCACCCCGTTTGCCATGGGTAAAGGCACCGTCATGGAAGGCGGTTTCCGGGTGCCGGCGATCGTTCGCTGGCCGGGTAAAGTGCCGGCTAACACGGTCGGTAACGGCATCATGTCGGGGATGGACTGGTTCCCGACTCTGGTCGCTGCGGCGGGCAACCCGAACATCACCACGGAACTAATCAAGGGCAAGCAACTGGGCGATACCACCTACAAGGTGCACCTCGACGGCTACGACCAGACGCCGATGATCACCGGTAAAGGTCCGTCGAACCGGCATGAAATCTTCTACTTTGGAGAGAGTACGCTGGGTGCGGTGCGCATTGATGATTACAAGTATCGTTTCATTGACCAACCCGGTGGGTGGCTGGGAGCTAAAGTAGCTGTGGATGTTCCGTTCCTGACCAACCTTCGTCTTGACCCTTTTGAACGCATGGGCTGGCCGGAAAATCAGTCAGCACAGGGCTCCCAACAGTACTTCGACTGGTTCAAGTTCCAGTTCTGGCGTTTCGTATTCGTCCAGCAGCAGGTGGCTAAACTGGCTGAAACCGCGATAGAGTTCCCGCCCATGCAAAAAGGCGCGAGTTTTAACCTCGATTCGGTCAAGGCCAAGATCGAGGCAGCCCGCGCGGCAATGGCCAAGTAAGCAATCAAATTCACGGGTGGCCGGGTGAGCCACCCGTTTTCGAATAGACATTTGGTAAGGACAATCATGCCAACAAAAACAGTTGCCCTACCCACTTTCACGCTCCTTGCCCTGTGCTGCCAGCAAGCCTGGGCCGGCGGCATCAGTCTTTACGAAATCGGCACGGATAACGTCGGCCTGGCCAATGCTGGCGCCGCCGCCCGCGCTCAAGGCCCCTCGACCATCGCCTACAACCCGGCGGGCATGAGTTACTTGTCGGGCACGCAAATCACCGGCGGTTTGCAAGTGCTCTACGGTGACTTGTCCTTCGATCGCGATTCCGGCACCAACACCGCTGGCAGCGGCAGTGGCAACGCCCTCGATCCGATTCCCGGCGGCAGCTTCTTCGTCACCCATGAGCTGGACGATCACTGGAGCGTCGGTTTCGGTACCTACGGCGACTTCGGGCTTGCCATCAATTACGACAACGATTGGTCAGGCCGTTATTTTGTGCAAAACGCCAGCATCGTCGGTTTGTCCATGGTGCCCAGTGTCTCTTACCGCTTCAACGAGCAATGGTCGGTAGGCGTGGGCGTCAAGGCCATGTACGGCGAGTTGAAAGCGCAAACCGCCATTGACCGTAGCCCCTTCGGTTTCACCGACCGCACGGACGGCCAGTTCAAGTACAGGGATGGCACCTGGGGCTATGGCGCCAACGTGGGGGTGATCTATGCCCCGCAACCCGGCACGCGCATTGGTCTGACCTATACCAGCCAGGTCGATCTGGACTTCGAAGACCGGCTGGATGTGAAAGGCGATGGTCGGCTGCTGGAGCGCGTCAACAACACTCAAACCGACCTCGACGTTAAGGTTCCACAAACCGTCACCCTGAGTCTGTTCCAACAAATGGACCCGAAATTGGCATTGTTGGCCTCGGTCAACTGGCAGGACTGGTCGGAGTTCGGAGAAATCGGCGTACAGGTCGACACCACGGCGTTTGGTGCGCAGTCGACAACGGTCGACGCGAATTTCAAGGACACCTGGCACCTCTCCCTTGGCGCGCAATACCAGGCCACCGAGCAATGGCTGTGGAACGTCGGTGTGGCGTACGACAGCAGCGCCGTGTCGGACAGCAACCGCAGCGTGATCCTGCCGGTGAATGAAGCCTGGCGCCTTGGGACGGGAGCCACCTATGCTCTTGACAAGGACACCGACGTTAATGTCAGTTGGGCCCTGATCTGGCTCGGTGACATGCCCGACCAACAGACAAAGACCGTTTCGGGCAATCAAATTTCCGGGCAATTCGACAATGCATGGATTCAAGCGCTGACCGGGAACATGACTTGGCGTTTTTGATGCGTAGCAAAAAAAAAAACACGACTTAAACCATGGAGTAAACACCACTATGATTCTGTCCCGAAGCTTGTTCATCGGTGCTGCACTCACCGGCGTCCTGTTGGGCGGTTGCACCTCGAAAGTCACGGAGACGACGCAGTACTCCGGTTTCCTGTCGAGCTACAACAACCTGAAGGAAGTCGAAACCCCAAGCGGTGGTACCGCGATGCGTTGGGTGAGCCCATCCTGGAACCCGAATGCGTATAACACCGTGGTGTTCAACAAGTTGGATTTCTATCCAGCGCCGAAACCCAATGAACGGGTCAATCAGCAGACGCTGACCGATATTCAGAACTACATGACCACCAAAGCCCGGGCCACACTGGGCACGAAATACCAGGTAGTCAGCACTCCGGCAGCCGCTCCGGCCGGTGCCAAAACCTTGATCCTGCGCGCGGCAATCACTGGGGTCAGCGCCTCGAACGAAGGTATGAAGTGGTATGAAGTGGTGCCTATTGCGGCCGTCGTCGGGGCGACACAAGCAGCCACCGGCCACCGCGACCAGGACACCGAGCTGTATATCGAGGCGGAATTCATCGACGCCAAAAGCAACCAGACCGTGGGCCGAGTAGTGCGCAAGGTGTTTGGCACGACCCTGGAAAACGAAAGCCAGAATGTCACTGCGAAAGATTTCAAAACCGCTATCGACAAACTGAACTCTGACCTCCAGCAATTCATCAAGTAACTGCTTTCAAGCAATAAAGAGGTCCGACCGGCGCCCCGTGAACGGGGCGTCGGCATTTTCACCTCCGATCACTTTTTCATTCCCACCCGCCGTCGCATCTCGGCCGTAATCGTCTGCCGGGTTTTCTTCAGGTCCGCCCAAGGCGCATTTCCCACCTCGGCCAGGCGTTCATGCACGGTGTGCACGTTCCATTGATCGCCGCCCTTGAGCTCGGCGACCTCCTCGCGAAAGATCGGCACCGACACCGGCAACCCTTCACGGGTTCGTACGGCGTAGGCGCAAATGGTGGTGGCGCCGTAACCGTTGCGCAGGTAATCGATGAAGATCCGCCCTACCCTGTTTTTCGGTCCCGACACCGCGCAAAACCGTTCCGGCAACAGCTTGGCCATGTGGCTGACAATCGCATGGCTGAAGTCTTTTACTTCATCCCAGCCGAGCTTGCGGATCAGCGGCACCACCAGGTGCATACCTTTGCCGCCGCTGGTTTTGAGAAACGCCTTGAGCCCCAGTTCATCGAGCACTGACAGCGTCAGGTGAGTCGCTTCGACCATGCTCTTCCAGGGCAGCGCCGGGTCCGGGTCAAGGTCCAGCACGAAGCGGTCAGGCCGGTCGAGGTTGTCTGCGGTGGCATTCCAGGTGTGCAGTTCCACGGTGCTCATCTGCACGGCGCCGATCAGCGCTTGGGCGTTGTTGATGATCATCACCGGTTGGCCGGTCAGTTCCTTGTCCAGCGTGGTGATGCCTGGAATGGCCAGGCGCTCGGCGTTTTTCTGGAAAAACAGTTCACCGGCAATGCCGTCCGGCGCGCGAACCAGCGCCACCGGGCGATCCTTTAGTTCAGGCAAAACCCACTCGGCAACGCTGGCGTAATACTCGGCCAGTTGCACTTTGGTGGTGCCGCTGGAGGCGTCGATGACCCGGTCGGGGTGGGTGATGCGCACCTTGCCTTCGCCCAGACCCATTTGTGACGGTGCGGGTTGGGCCGGTTTTTTCTCTGGGGACTTCACCACTTTCGGCTGCTCCTCTGTAATGCCTTTGGCGGGTTTGTCATCGCGCAGGCCATGGAACACCGCATGGCGCACCGAGCCTTCCTTGGTCATCTCAGCGAATGCCACTTGCGCCAGCAGCACGGGGTTGAGCCAGTGCACACCCTGGGCCTCGAAACCACTCGGTGGATTGACCACCGAAGGCTTCTTCGCCTGCAACGGTTTCAGCTGTTCGTAAATGCGCTTGAGCGTGGTCTCGTTGAACCCGGTGCCGACCTTGCCGGCGTAACGCAACTGGCCGCTGTCACGGTCATGCAACCCGAGAAGCAACGCACCGAAGGCGTTGCGCGAACCTTTCGGATCGGTGTAGCCGACCACCACGAATTCCTGCCGGTGTTTGCACTTGAGCTTGATCCAGTCGCTGCTGCGCCGGGACACGTAAGGCGAGCCCAGACGTTTGCCGATCAACCCTTCCATCTGCATTTGGCAGGCGCTGTCGAGCAAGGCTTCCGGCGCTTCGTCGAACGAGTCCGAGAAGCGCAGCAACGGGTCCTGATTGAGTTTGAGCACGGTGGACAGCGCCACCCTGCGCTCTTCGACCGGCACCTCGCGCAGGTCCACGCCATTGAGGTAAGGCAGGTCGAACAGGTAATACAGGATGTTGGCGCTGGCACCGGCGTCGAAGGCATTTTGCAACGCCTGAAAGTCCGGCACACCCTGCTCGTCGGCCAGCACCATTTCGCCGTCGAGCCAGGCCGATTCGAGGTTCAGCGCCGCTAACGCTTGGGCTTGCTTTGGCAATTTGTGGGTCCAGTCGTGACCGTTACGGGTGAAGAGTTTGACGTCGCCGTGGTCGATGCGGGCCATGATCCGGTAGCCATCAAACTTGATTTCGTAGCTCCACCGCCCCTGCGGGGCCTTCTCCACTAGCGTCGCCAGTTCGGGTTTGAGTTGGTCGGGCAGATTGGCTTTGTGGGCGCCGTTGAGTGGCGCCGACGGCGCACCAGCGCCGTAGTGCCCCTCCGGAATCCTGCCCTCGAACGTCGCGTAGTCCAGCGGATGGTCTTCGACGTGGACCGCCAGGCGCTTGACTTTGGGGTCGAGCGAGGGGCCTTTGGGCACCGCCCAGCTTTTCAGCGCACCATCGAGTTCCAGGCGAAAGTCATAATGCAGTCGTGAGGCGTCGTGCTTCTGAATGCAGAATTGCAGCGCGTGGTCTTGCGCGGTTTTTTGGGTTGGGCGCTTGGTCGCCGCGGGTTCGGAAGTCGCCGAAAAGTCGCGCAGGCGGTTGTAATCATCCAGGTTCTTGTTCATGGCGCACCTGCTGCCGATGCCTCGGTCATGATGGCGTCTCTACTCAGCAGAGCGACCGGGCCGGATAAAAATTCCATCGGCATTGAAATCACCCGGACAAACGGGCCTGAGGTGCGGCACCCGACGGCCCACGTGTGCAAGGTGGCGGGCCGCCGCCGCACTTTCATCCATGGGACGAGGCGTTTTATGTGGTCGACGGCGAGGTTGAAATGACAGTGGCGGGTACGTCCACCACGGTTTCGGCCGGGGGCTACGTGCATATTCCCGGTGGGTCGATCCATGCGTACAAGAACATCAGCCCGACCGCGAAAATGATTGGCGTGGTCTCAGATCCGCGGGGCGGGCAGTTCTTTGCGGCGGTGGATCGGCTACGGGTACCGGAGGATTTGCCGCGGATACTTGAGATTGCCGAGGCGCATGGCATTACGTTTCTGGTGTAGATAGTCGAGCCAGACAGTTGACCGCGTTATCGTTCTTCGTCGGAACGCCGCCCGGAGCCTGCTCGCTCCCACATGGGTATGCATTCCAATGTGGGAGCGAGCCTGCTCGCGAAAGCAATCTGATAGCCAACATGATTTATGTGGCTGCCCCTCAGGCAGCACCACCCTTGGCCTGCTGTTCCAGATGCACCTGCAACTCGGGATCGATGTTCAGCGCTGCCGCCAGTTCGTCCAGCCAGGTACGCTCGACCTCACCCTGATCATTCACCAGCATCACGCTGGCCAGGTACATTTCCGCCGCGATCGCCGGATCGGTTGCCGACAGCGACACATCGGTGGCATCCAGCGGCCGGGCCACTTCTTCATCCAGCCATTGCTGAAGGTCCGGGTCATCGGTGTGTTTGCCGATTTCAGCGCTGATCATCTGCTTCTCTGCATCATCAATGCGGCCATCGGCCTTCGCCGCAGCAATCAACGCGCGCAGCACGGCATGGCTGTGGTCTTCGACGTCCGGGCCAGACAATAAATCGACTGTGCGCGGCGGCTGTTGTGGCGCCGAGGCCTGACTGCGCTGCCAGGCCTGATACGCCTGAAAAGCCATCATTCCCAGCGATGCCAGGGCGGCATAACTTGTGCCGCCACCGGAGCGATTTTGAGTCACACCGCCCGTCGGTGCGCCGCCCCCCAGCAATCCGCCGAGCAAGTCATCCAATCCACCACCGGCACTGCTTCGGCCGCCCCCACCGCCTATCAGGCTGCCCAGTAACCCGCCCAGTCCGCCTAGCGGATCTTGAGACGATGCGCTTGCGCCACTCTGTTGCGAAATCGAGCCCTGGCCGGCCCGCAGTAATTGTTCGAGTAAATCGCTAGTGTTCATGACGATGTCCTCCTGAAGGGAAGTGAATCAGTCACGCAACGATAGTCCTCGGCGGCAAATGCGCCACCACCGTTGGGCTGGCGTGAAACCTGACACGCCGCCAGGATTTACAGATGGTGAACGTTATCCCCGGATTCCCGGTCGATACCTGCAACCCGACCCGGTTTGCCAACACCCTCACTTGAAGGGTGATAACAGGCTTGCTTCACTTTCTGGAGAACGCCCCCGTGATTTCGACCGTACACATTGCCAGGCTCAAAGCATGGGGAGCCCATGGTTTCACCGCGACCGGCGTAGTGACCGCCTTCCTTGCCACCCTCGCGCTGCTGGAAAACCAGCCGACCCACTGCCTGCTGTGGCTGGGGGTCGCGCTGATCGTCGACGGGCTGGACGGCGCACTCGCGCGCAAGGTCAATGTGCAGTCGGTGTTGCCAGGTTTCGATGGCTCGATTCTGGACCTGGTGATCGACTACCTGACCTACGTGTTTATCCCGGCGCTGTTTATTTATCGCTACGTGCCACTGCCGGACTACACGCTGTTGCTGACGGTGTCGCTGATTCTGGTGTCGTCGTTGTTATGCTTCTGCAACGTCAACATGAAAAGCAAAGACAACTACTTCCAGGGTTTCCCAGCCGCGTGGAACGTGGTTGCGCTATGCCTGTACATCATCGCGCCGACACCGTGGGTGACTTTGTTTACGGTCATCGGCCTGGCCTTGTTGACCGTAACGCGGATGAAGTTTCTGCACCCGTTTCGCGTGCGCCGCTTCATGCCAATCAACATCGCCGTGACGGCCATCTGGTTGCTGTGCAGTTTGTCGCTGGTGCTCAACCATCCGGTCATTAACCCGATGGTGATGGGGATTTGGCTGCTGATGTCGGTGTACTTCCTGGGGATCTGCATCTGGCGCACGGTATTGGAGTGGTTTGACGGCTCGCGTCATCCATAATGCGACATGGCCATTTATATCGTTCGACTCGGTTCACCGCGCACACCTGATGAAGGCCTGCGTCTGGGCACGGTTCGCCGCCCGCCCCGCGGTGTACCGAAGGCCGAGTTTTCCCGCCGGGATTTTTATGATGTCTGGCAGCCGCTGCTGTCACCCAGCGCGGAGTTGCTCGCCGAAGCCAAAGCGGCCACTGATGACAACGCCTGGGAAGCCTTCAGGCGCAAATTCAAGGCTGAAATGAACCATCCCGCGCCGAGTCAGCTACTGGATCTGCTGGCGGCCCTCTCCCATCAAACATCGCTGGCCGTTGGTTGTTACTGCGAGGAAGAAGTGCACTGTCACCGCTCGGTATTGCGCGAGCTATTGAAGGCTCGTGGTGCCAGCATCTCGTAGAACTAAAAAACACCATAATCCCCCTGTAATTGGATGGACTCGCCCACGCCGAGGCGTCAATGCGCCACGGTGGCAGTCTAAGAAGCCAACGGCAGCGAGGGCGAGTCCATGAAAAAGAATACGACGCTTAAACAGTCCCTGTCTTCAACCGATGTGTCGGCCTGTACGACAGTGGCGGTCGATCTTGCCAAGCAGGTCTTTCAGGTCGCAGGCGAAGACGCTCTGGGCCAGGTGCTTTATGAAGAACGCCTCAAAT
>NZ_JBFUIH010000036.1:0-69732 GCF_056401975.1 Pseudomonas sp. P4_C8
AGCGTGAACCGAAAGGTAAACGACCTGGCTACCGAATTTCTTGACGACCATAGAGCATTGGAACCACCTGATCCCATCCCGAACTCAGCAGTGAAACGATGCATCGCCGATGGTAGTGTGGGGTTTCCCCATGTGAGAGTAGGTCATCGTCAAGATTAAATTCCGAAACCCCTATCTGCGTATGCAGGTAGGGGTTTTGTTTTGTCCGCAGGAAATCCGTCTTGTCGGGTTTCTATGCAACGGCTCGGGGCATGGCTATCATGCGGGCCTCATTGTGAGGCGAGACTTGCATGCTGACGTTGTTAAAGCTTCTTAAGGATGGCCGGTTCCATTCGGGCCAGGCCCTGGGTGTTGCCCTAGGTGTCAGTCGTAGTGCGGTGTGGAAGCAGCTTCAGCATTTAGAGGCTGAGCTCGGCTTGTCAATTCATAAGGTGCGCGGTCGCGGATATCAACTGGCGGCACCGCTGACGTTGCTTGATCCTGTCGCCATAAAAAACAATGCACCCACGTGTGACTGGCCAATTTTGGTCTTCGATTCAATAGACTCCACCAACGCTGAGGCCTTGCGGGCTATTGAGCGTGGCCAAGCTGCGCCATTTTTGGTGCTTGCCGAGCGTCAGACGGCTGGCCGCGGGCGGCGTGGTCGAAAATGGGTCAGTCCTTTTGCAGAAAACATCTATTACAGTCTGGTATTGCGTATTGAAGGCGGAATGCGGCAACTGGAAGGGTTGAGCCTTGTTGTCGGACTTGCGGTCATGCAGACCTTGCGAGCGCTCGGTGTTCCGGAAGTGGGATTAAAATGGCCCAACGATGTTTTGGTGGGGCAGAAAAAGATCGCCGGGATATTGCTCGAGTTGGTTGGCGATCCTGCGGATGTATGTCACGTGGTGTTGGGTGTTGGGATTAACGTCAACATGCAGATGGCGGATGAGGTTGATCAGTTGTGGACGTCAATGCGTCTGGAGTCAGGCAAGGTGTTTGATCGCAATTACCTGGTTTCGGAGTTGGGCTCGATGCTCCAGGCATACCTGGCTCGGCACCAGCTCGACGGATTTTCCTCGATCCAGTCAGAGTGGGAGCAAAACCACCTATGGCAGGGGCGGGCAGTGTCTCTGATTGCAGGCGTAAGCCAGATAGATGGTGAGGTATTGGGTATCGACAGTCAGGGGGCTTTGCGCTTGAAAGTGAATGGCGTTGAAAAAGTCTTTAGTGGCGGTGAGCTCAGTCTGAGGTTGCGCGATGATTCTTGAGCTCGACTGTGGAAATAGTTTTATCAAGTGGCGTGTGCTCTGTGCTGATGTCAGGCGGGTGTTTAGCGAGGGTGTAGTTGATTCGGATGACGCTTTGCTGGAGGTTTTGAGCAGGCTTGGTGGGCTCGCTCTTAGGCATTGTCGGTTGGTTAGCGTCAGAACAGCCGAAGAAACCGCTGCTTTAACTTCTATATTGACGCAAACTTTCGGTGTGGCCGTGGTGTGTGCGACACCTGCTCGCGAAATGGCTGGAGTGCGCAACGGATACGCCGAGTTTGAGCGGCTGGGGCTCGATCGCTGGCTTGCGATGCTTGGAGGGTACCATCTGGCTTCTGGTGCATGCCTGGTGCTTGATTTTGGTACGGCCGTGACTGCCGACTTCATTGCTCAGGATGGGGAGCACCTTGGCGGCTTTATTTGCCCTGGAATGCCCTTGATGCGCAACCAGCTGCGAACCCATACCCKCAGAATCCGATACGGTGACCTGGCTGCCGAGCTCGCGCTAGAGAGTCTCGCTCCTGGTCGTACAACCGTCGAAGCAGTTGAGCGAGGATGCTCTCTTATGTTGAGGGGGTTTGTCCTGACTCAGTTGGAGATGGCGCGTAGTTATTGGGGGGATGACTTTGTTGTGTTCCTCACCGGGGGGGATGCGACTCTGGTCTCCGGAATCGTGCCCGAGGCCAAGCTGGTTCCAGACCTGATTTTTGTAGGTTTAGCGATGGCGTGTCCATTGTCCTGAGGTTTTTATGCGTTGGTTGTTTCTGTTGCTGCTCGTTCTGAACGTCTTTTATTACATTTGGCATCAGCAAGAAGCCCCGCTACGGGCGAAAGATGTAACGCCTTTGAGCTTGTACCGGGGGGCGCAACAGGATATTCGCTTACTAAGCGAGGCAACTGATGCGACCCGTGACAAGGGAAAACCCGCAGTGGCGGGAAATGGCTGTCTCTATTTGGGGGGCTTTGTCCGTCAGGAGTCCGCTTTGGCGGCTGGGCGACGTCTGGGCGAGATCGGTGTCAGGTTCCAGACTCTGCCGAAAGATTCTGCCGAGTCGTCTGGTTACTGGGTGCGTATAGCGCCCGAAAGCCAGCGTTTACTGGATGATTTGCAGCTGATAAACCTTTCTAAAGAATTCAATGAGTTAAAACATAAAATAATGCCGTGCGAGGGGGTTGCACCGGCTGAATAGTTTGAATAGAATGGCGCCCGCTTCGCAGTGAAGACCTTTAACGGTCAACGGTGCGAAAGTGATGTCAACGCAGCTAAGCTCAGGTTTTTAATGAGAAAAATGCTTGACAGAAGGCTGGCATGATGTAGAATGCCGGCTCGCTTAGGAGGGGTTCCCGAGCGGCCAAAGGGATCAGACTGTAAATCTGACGTCTACGACTTCGAAGGTTCGAATCCTTCCCCCTCCACCATTTTTAGCGAGAGCTGCAAGCTCCGCGGGTATAGTTTAGTGGTAGAACCTCAGCCTTCCAAGCTGATGATGCGGGTTCGATTCCCGCTACCCGCTCCAAGTTTGCAGGTCCTGCACAGTGTTTCGCTCTTGTAGCTCAGTTGGTAGAGCACACCCTTGGTAAGGGTGAGGTCAGCGGTTCAAATCCGCTCAAGAGCTCCATATAACAAGGCAGATATGAAAATATCTGCCTTTGTTTTAATGGTTGATATTGGTTGTTCAATTCTTCTGTTGGGGGTTGTTTCGATGGCTAAGGAAAAGTTCGATCGTTCGCTGCCGCACGTCAACGTTGGTACTATTGGTCACGTTGATCATGGTAAAACCACTCTGACTGCTGCTCTGACTCGTGTTTGCTCCGAGGTTTTCGGTTCGGCTATCGTTGATTTCGATAAAATCGACAGCGCACCAGAAGAAAAGGCTCGTGGTATCACCATCAACACCGCACACGTCGAGTACAACTCGAAGATTCGTCACTACGCTCACGTTGACTGTCCGGGTCACGCTGACTACGTGAAGAACATGATTACTGGTGCTGCCCAGATGGATGGCGCGATCCTGGTTTGCTCGGCCGCTGATGGTCCGATGCCGCAAACCCGTGAGCACATCCTGCTGTCCCGTCAGGTAGGCGTTCCGTACATCGTGGTTTTCCTGAACAAGGCTGACCTGGTAGACGACGCTGAGCTGCTGGAGCTGGTTGAGATGGAAGTGCGCGATCTGCTGAGCACTTACGACTTTCCGGGCGACGACACTCCGATCATCATCGGTTCCGCTCGTATGGCTCTGGAAGGCAAAGACGACAACGAAATGGGCACCACTGCCGTTCGTAAACTGGTTGAAACTCTGGACAGCTACATCCCGGAGCCAGTTCGTCTGACTGACAAGCCGTTCCTGATGCCAATCGAAGACGTATTCTCGATCTCTGGTCGCGGTACTGTTGTGACTGGTCGTATCGAGCGCGGTATCGTTCGTGTTCAAGATCCACTGGAAATCGTTGGTCTGCGTGACACTACCGTCACCACCTGCACCGGTGTTGAAATGTTCCGTAAGCTGCTCGACGAAGGTCGTGCTGGCGAGAACTGCGGTGTGCTGCTGCGTGGTACCAAGCGTGACGACGTTGAGCGTGGCCAGGTTCTGGTTAAGCCGGGTTCGGTTAAGCCGCACACCAAGTTCACTGCAGAAGTTTACGTTCTGAGCAAGGAAGAAGGCGGTCGTCATACTCCGTTCTTCAAGGGCTACCGTCCGCAGTTCTACTTCCGTACGACTGACGTGACTGGTAACTGCGAGCTGCCAGAAGGCGTTGAAATGGTAATGCCAGGTGACAACATTCAGATGACTGTTACCCTGATCAAAACCATCGCGATGGAAGATGGTCTGCGTTTCGCTATCCGTGAAGGCGGTCGTACCGTCGGCGCTGGTGTCGTAGCCAAAATCATCGAGTAATTTGTTGTAATGTCTTTTTCGGGCCGGCATAATGGTCGGCCTGATTTTGTTTTAGGTCAGTAGCTCAATTGGCAGAGCGACGGTCTCCAAAACCGTAGGTTGGGGGTTCGATTCCCTCCTGACCTGCCAGATTCACTTGGTGTGTCTGGCTTTCTTTTCACAGGATCTTCATAGATGACTCCTAAAGCTGAAGCTCAAGGCTCTCGCTTCGATCTGCTCAAGTGGCTAGTAGTAGTCGCTTTGGTGGTTGTTGGCGTTGTTGGCAATCAGTATTACTCTGCTTCGCCGATCCTGTACCGCGTACTTGCATTGCTCGTCATTGCTGCTGTAGCTGCCTTTGTAGGCCTGCAGACAGTCAAGGGCAAGTCTTTCTTTGTACTGGTTAAGGAAGCTCGCACCGAGATTCGTAAAGTCGTATGGCCAACTCGCCAAGAAACCACGCAGACCACGTTGATTGTTGTGGCTGTCGTTCTGGTTATGGCGTTGCTGTTGTGGGGGCTCGATTCCCTGCTCGGCTGGCTTGTTTCCTTGATTGTCGGCTAAGGGTGTCCCGTGGCTAAGCGTTGGTACGTTGTGCATGCTTACTCCGGTTACGAGAAGCATGTCATGCGCTCGTTGGTAGAGCGCGTAAAGCTAGCTGGCATGGAAGATGGCTTTGGCGAAATTCTGGTTCCCACTGAAGAAGTGGTTGAAATGCGTAATGGCCAGAAACGCAAAAGCGAGCGTAAGTTCTTCCCTGGTTATGTGCTGGTACAGATGGACATGAATGAGGGTACTTGGCACTTGGTCAAGGATACTCCTCGGGTGATGGGCTTCATTGGCGGTACTGCCGATAAGCCAGCACCAATCACTGATAAAGAGGCAGAAGCAATTCTGCGTCGCGTTGCTGATGGTAGCGACAAGCCGAAGCCGAAGACGTTATTCGAGCCAGGTGAGTCGGTGCGTGTCAATGACGGACCGTTTGCTGATTTTACTGGCACGGTTGAAGAAGTTAACTACGAGAAGAGCCGGATCCAAGTGGCGGTGCTCATTTTCGGTCGCTCTACTCCGGTAGAGCTAGAGTTCAGCCAGGTCGAAAAAGTCTAGCTGAGCAAGCATCCCAACCCCGCAGCCATAGGCTGTGGGGTTTTGTCGTCACTGGGATAAACGCGCAAGTAACCGGGGAGCCTTTCGAGGCGTTTGAACCCGTAATTGGAGTGCCTCATGGCCAAGAAAATTACCGCTTACATCAAGCTGCAAGTGAAGGCCGCTCAGGCTAACCCAAGCCCACCTGTTGGTCCTGCTCTGGGTCAGCACGGCGTGAACATCATGGAATTCTGCAAGGCTTTCAACGCCCGTACTCAGGGTCTTGAGCCAGGTCTGCCGACTCCAGTGATCATCACTGTCTACAGCGACCGTAGCTTCACTTTTGAAACCAAGTCCACCCCTGCTTCGGTTCTGCTGAAGAAGGCTGCTGGTCTGACTAGCGGTTCCGCTCGTCCGAACACCGTTAAGGTTGGCACCGTGACTCGTGCTCAGCTGGAAGAAATCGCGAAAACCAAAAACGCGGATCTGACTGCAGCTGATATGGAAGCAGCCGTGCGTACTATCGCCGGTTCTGCTCGTAGCATGGGCCTTAACGTGGAGGGTGTGTAATGGCTAAGTTGACCAAGCGTCAAAAGGCTATCGCCGGCAAAATCGAAGCAGGCAAGTCCTACAACTTTGTAGACGCTGCTGCTCTGCTGGCTGAGCTGTCGACTGTCAAGTTCAGCGAGTCGTTCGACGTTGCTGTTAACCTGGGTGTTGACCCGCGTAAATCTGACCAGGTTGTTCGTAGCGCTACTGTGCTGCCACACGGCACTGGCAAGACCGTTCGCGTTGCTGTGTTCACCCAGGGTCCAGCCGCTGAGGCCGCTCTGGCTGCCGGCGCTGACCGTGTAGGTATGGACGACCTGGCTGCCGAAATGAAAGGCGGCGACCTGAACTATGACGTAGTTATCGCATCCCCGGATGCAATGCGCGTTGTTGGTCAGTTGGGTCAGATCCTCGGTCCACGCGGCCTGATGCCTAACCCTAAAGTCGGCACCGTAACTCCAGACGTAGCTACCGCGGTTAAAAACGCCAAGGCTGGTCAGGTTCGTTATCGCACCGACAAAAACGGCATCATCCACACTTCCGTTGGCAAGATCGGCTTCGACGCCGTCAAGCTGAAGGAAAACGTTGAAGCCCTGATCGCTGATCTGAAGCGTATCAAGCCAGCTTCCTCGAAAGGCATTTACGTCAAGCGCGTTACCCTGAGCACCACTATGGGCCCAGGTCTGGTCATCGACCAAAGCTCGCTCGACGCTTAAGACACAGGTTGGCGCAAGCGATTGCGCCAATTGAAAGATTGGGGTCCCTGCCTGGCGGGGGCTATCCAAGACCGTAGGCGACGCAAGTCTTAAACCTCAAGCCTACGCAGATGGTGCTCCCGGTTCCTTACCGAATCAGACACCAAAACGACATCCGGCTCCGGCCAGATGAAACGGTAACAAGCAGGAGTTAAACCCGTGGCAATTAAACTCGAAGACAAGAAGGCCATCGTCGCTGAAGTCAACGAGGCTGCCAAAGTCGCTCTGTCCGCTGTCGTGGTTGATGCCCGTGGCGTAACAGTAGGCGCAATGACCGGACTCCGTAAAGAGGCTCGTGAAGCTGGCGTTTACGTACGTGTTGTACGTAACACCCTGCTCAAGCGCGCTGTTGCTGACACTGAATACAGTGTTCTCAACGACGTGTTCACCGGCCCGACCCTGATTGCATTCTCGAACGAACATCCAGGCGCTGCTGCCCGTATCTTCAAAGAGTTTGCCAAGGGTCAGGACAAGTTCGAGATCAAGGCAGCTGCGTTCGAGGGCAAGTTCCTCGCAGCTAATCAGATCGACGTACTGGCAACTCTGCCGACCCGTGACGAAGCAATTTCCCAGCTGATGAGCGTGATTCAAGGCGCTACCAGCAAATTGGCTCGTACTCTGGCGGCAATTCGCGACCAGAAAGAAGCTGCTGCAGCCTAAGGCTCGTCAACTTCTCGCGTTTTTTGTTTATTTCGATGGTCGCGTAGGCCGTCCCCCAATTCAGGAATTGAGTCATGTCTCTGACTAACGAACAAATCATCGAAGCAATCGGCCAGAAATCCGTAGTGGAAATCGTTGAGCTGATTAAAGCGATGGAAGAAACCTTCGGTGTTACCGCTGCTGCTGCATCGGCTGGTCCAGCTGCTGCTGCCGCTGTTGTTGAAGAGCAAACCGAATTCAACGTCATGCTGCTGGAAGCTGGCGAGAAGAAAGTTAACGTGATCAAGGCAGTACGTGAACTGACCGGCCTGGGCTTGAAAGAAGCCAAGGCTGTAGTTGACGGCGCTCCTGCCATGGTTCTGGAAGCCGTTTCGAAAGATGCCGGTGACAAAGCCAAAGCTACTCTGGAAGAAGCAGGCGCTAAAGTCGAGCTGAAGTAAGCATCGACTTTGCTCCTCCAGCCCGAGCGTTAAGCGAAAGGCTGATGGCTGGTGGCTCTTGCCACCGGCCTTTTTCCGTTATTTGCAGCCGACTGGGTCGGTGCTGATAACGAGCTGTAACCACCCGATGTGGTGGCGCAAACCATGGGGTTTGCACGATTTTCTGGCTGCTCCCGTCGGGAGGGGCCAAACAAGCAGGTGACCAAGCTGGGGAACGCTGATGGCTTACTCATATACTGAGAAAAAACGTATCCGCAAGGACTTTAGCAAGTTGCCGGACGTCATGGATGTGCCGTACCTCCTGGCCATCCAGCTGGATTCGTATCGTGAATTCTTGCAAGCGGGAGCGACTAAAGATCAGTTCCGCGACGTGGGCCTGCATGCGGCCTTCAAATCCGTTTTCCCGATCATCAGCTACTCCGGCAATGCTGCGCTGGAGTACGTCGGTTATCGCCTGGGCGAACCGGCATTTGATGTCAAAGAATGCGTATTGCGCGGTGTAACTTACGCCGTACCTTTGCGGGTAAAAGTGCGCCTGATCATTTTCGACAAAGAATCGTCGAACAAAGCGATCAAGGACATTAAAGAGCAAGAAGTCTACATGGGTGAAATCCCCCTGATGACTGAGAACGGTACCTTCGTAATCAACGGTACCGAGCGTGTAATCGTTTCCCAGCTGCACCGTTCCCCGGGCGTGTTCTTCGACCACGACCGTGGCAAGACGCACAGCTCCGGTAAACTGCTGTACTCCGCACGCATCATTCCTTACCGCGGTTCGTGGTTGGACTTCGAGTTCGACCCGAAAGACTGCGTGTTCGTGCGTATTGACCGTCGTCGCAAGCTGCCTGCATCGGTATTGCTGCGCGCGCTGGGCTATACCACTGAAGAAGTGCTGGACGCGTTCTACACCACCAACGTCTTCCACGTGCAAGGTGAAAACCTCAGCCTGGAACTGGTGCCTCAGCGCCTGCGTGGTGAAATTGCTGTCCTGGATATCCTGGATGACAAAGGCAAGGTTATTGTCGAGCAAGGTCGTCGTATCACCGCTCGCCACATCAACCAGCTGGAAAAAGCAGGGATCAAAGAGCTGCAAGTGCCTCTGGACTACGTCCTGGGTCGCACTACCGCCAAGGTCATCGTGCATCCGGCAACCGGCGAAATCCTGGCAGAGTGCAACACCGAGCTGAACACCGAGATCCTGGCCAAAATCGCCAAGTCTCAGGTTGTTCGCATCGAAACTCTGTACACCAACGATATCGACTGCGGTCCGTTCGTCTCCGACACACTGAAGATCGACTCCACCAGCAACCAATTGGAAGCGCTGGTCGAGATCTATCGCATGATGCGTCCAGGCGAGCCGCCAACCAAAGACGCTGCCGAGACTCTGTTCAACAACCTGTTCTTCAGCCCTGAGCGCTATGACCTGTCTGCGGTCGGCCGGATGAAGTTCAACCGTCGTATCGGTCGTACCGAGATCGAAGGTTCGGGCGTGTTGTGCAAAGAAGACATCGTTGCGGTATTGAAGACTCTGGTCGACATCCGTAACGGTAAAGGCATCGTCGACGACATCGACCACCTGGGTAACCGTCGTGTTCGCTGCGTAGGCGAAATGGCCGAGAACCAGTTCCGCGTTGGCCTGGTACGTGTTGAGCGTGCGGTCAAAGAGCGTCTGTCGATGGCTGAAAGCGAAGGCCTGATGCCGCAAGACCTGATCAACGCCAAGCCAGTGGCAGCGGCAGTGAAAGAGTTCTTCGGTTCCAGCCAGCTGTCGCAGTTCATGGACCAGAACAACCCGCTGTCCGAGATCACCCATAAACGTCGTGTTTCTGCACTCGGCCCTGGCGGTTTGACTCGTGAGCGTGCTGGCTTTGAAGTTCGTGACGTACACCCGACTCACTACGGTCGTGTATGCCCGATTGAAACGCCGGAAGGTCCGAACATCGGTCTGATCAACTCCCTGGCCGCTTATGCGCGCACCAACCAGTATGGTTTCCTCGAGAGCCCGTACCGTGTGGTGAAAGACGCTCTGGTCACCGACGAGATCGTGTTCCTGTCCGCCATCGAAGAAGCTGATCACGTGATCGCTCAGGCTTCGGCCACGATGAACGACAAGAAAGTCTTGATCGACGAGCTGGTAGCTGTTCGTCACTTGAACGAGTTCACCGTCAAGGCGCCGGAAGACGTCACCTTGATGGACGTATCGCCGAAACAGGTAGTTTCGGTTGCAGCGTCGCTGATCCCGTTCCTCGAGCACGACGACGCCAACCGTGCGTTGATGGGTTCGAACATGCAGCGTCAAGCTGTACCAACCCTGCGCGCTGACAAGCCGCTGGTCGGTACCGGCATGGAGCGTAACGTAGCCCGTGACTCCGGCGTTTGCGTCGTGGCTCGTCGTGGTGGCGTTATCGATTCCGTCGACGCCAGCCGTATCGTGGTTCGTGTCGCTGATGACGAAGTTGAAACCGGCGAAGCTGGTGTCGACATCTACAACCTGACCAAATACACCCGCTCCAACCAGAACACCTGCATCAACCAGCGTCCGCTGGTGCGTAAAGGTGATCGGGTTCAGCGCAGCGACATCATGGCTGACGGTCCGTCCACCGATATGGGTGAACTGGCACTGGGTCAGAACATGCGCATCGCGTTCATGGCATGGAACGGCTTCAACTTCGAAGACTCCATCTGCCTGTCCGAGCGTGTGGTTCAGGAAGATCGCTTCACCACGATCCACATTCAGGAACTGACCTGTGTGGCACGTGACACCAAGCTTGGGCCAGAGGAAATCACTGCAGACATCCCGAACGTGGGTGAAGCTGCACTGAACAAGCTGGACGAAGCCGGTATCGTTTACGTAGGTGCTGAAGTTGGCGCAGGCGACATTCTGGTCGGTAAGGTCACTCCGAAAGGCGAGACCCAACTGACTCCGGAAGAGAAGCTGTTGCGTGCCATCTTCGGTGAAAAAGCCAGCGACGTTAAAGACACCTCCCTGCGCGTGCCTACCGGCACCAAGGGTACCGTCATCGACGTACAGGTCTTCACCCGTGACGGCGTTGAGCGTGATGCTCGTGCACTGTCGATCGAGAAGACTCAACTCGACGAGATCCGCAAGGACCTGAACGAAGAGTTCCGTATCGTTGAAGGCGCAACTTTCGAACGTCTGCGTTCCGCTCTGGTCGGCCACAAAGCCGAAGGCGGCGCCGGTCTGAAGAAAGGTCAGGACATCACCGACGAAGTTCTCGACGGTCTTGAGCATGGTCAGTGGTTCAAACTGCGCATGGCTGAAGATGCTCTGAACGAGCAGCTCGAGAAGGCTCAGGCCTACATCGTTGATCGTCGCCGTCTGCTGGACGACAAGTTCGAAGACAAGAAGCGCAAACTGCAGCAGGGCKATGACCTGGCTCCAGGCGTGCTGAAAATCGTCAAGGTTTACCTGGCAATCCGTCGCCGCATCCAGCCGGGCGACAAGATGGCCGGTCGTCACGGTAACAAAGGTGTGGTCTCCGTGATCATGCCGGTTGAAGACATGCCGCACGATGCCAATGGCACCCCGGTCGACGTCGTCCTCAACCCGTTGGGCGTACCTTCGCGTATGAACGTTGGTCAGATCCTTGAAACCCACCTCGGCCTCGCGGCCAAAGGTCTGGGCGAGAAGATCAACCGGATGATCGAAGAACAGCGCAAAGTTGCTGAACTTCGTACCTTCCTGGACGAGATCTACAACCAGATCGGCGGTCGTAACGAAGATCTGGATAGCTTCTCCGACCAGGAAATCCTGGATCTGGCGAAGAACCTGCGTGGCGGCGTTCCAATGGCCACTCCAGTGTTCGACGGCGCCAAGGAAAGCGAAATCAAGGCCATGCTGAAACTGGCAGACCTGCCAGAAAGCGGCCAGATGCAGCTGACCGACGGCCGTACCGGCAACAAGTTCGAGCGCCCGGTTACTGTTGGCTACATGTACATGCTGAAGCTGAACCACTTGGTAGACGACAAGATGCACGCTCGTTCTACCGGTTCGTACAGCCTGGTTACCCAGCAGCCGCTGGGTGGTAAGGCACAGTTCGGTGGTCAGCGTTTCGGGGAGATGGAGGTCTGGGCACTGGAAGCATACGGTGCCGCTTACACTCTGCAAGAAATGCTCACAGTGAAGTCGGACGATGTGAACGGCCGTACCAAGATGTACAAAAACATCGTGGATGGCGATCACCGTATGGAGCCGGGCATGCCCGAGTCCTTCAACGTGTTGATCAAGGAAATTCGTTCCCTCGGCATCGATATCGATCTGGAAACCGAATAACACGTGACGCGAATCGAGAGCGGGGCAGGATTGCCCGCTCTCTGCTCCGCCAGGAGGAAAGGCCTTGAAAGACCTACTGAATTTGCTGAAAAACCAGGGTCAAGTCGAAGAGTTCGACGCCATCCGTATTGGATTGGCATCGCCTGAGATGATCCGTTCGTGGTCGTTCGGTGAAGTTAAAAAGCCGGAAACCATCAACTACCGTACGTTCAAACCTGAGCGTGACGGCCTGTTCTGCGCCAAGATCTTTGGCCCGGTAAAGGATTACGAGTGCCTGTGCGGTAAGTACAAGCGCTTGAAGCACCGCGGCGTGATCTGCGAGAAGTGCGGCGTTGAAGTCGCGCTGGCTAAAGTTCGTCGTGAGCGTATGGCGCACATCGAACTGGCCTCGCCAGTTGCTCACATCTGGTTCCTGAAATCGCTGCCGTCGCGTATCGGCTTGCTGATGGACATGACCCTGCGTGATATCGAACGCGTTCTCTACTTCGAGAGCTATGTCGTTATCGATCCAGGCATGACTACCCTTGAAAAAGGTCAGCTGCTCAACGACGAGCAGTACTTCGAAGCGCTGGAAGAGTTCGGTGACGATTTCGATGCCCGCATGGGTGCCGAAGCTGTCCGTGAACTGCTGCACGCTATCGACCTGGAACACGAGATTGGCCGTCTGCGTGAAGAAATTCCGCAAACCAACTCTGAAACCAAAATCAAGAAGCTGTCCAAGCGTCTGAAGTTGATGGAAGCCTTCCAGGGTTCCGGCAACCTTCCAGAATGGATGGTGCTGACCGTTCTGCCGGTTCTGCCGCCAGATCTGCGTCCACTGGTCCCGCTGGATGGCGGTCGCTTTGCGACTTCCGACCTCAACGATCTGTATCGTCGAGTGATCAACCGTAACAACCGCTTGAAGCGTCTGCTCGATCTGTCCGCTCCGGACATCATCGTGCGCAACGAAAAGCGTATGTTGCAGGAAGCCGTCGACGCACTGCTCGACAACGGTCGTCGTGGCCGCGCTATCACGGGTTCCAACAAGCGTCCTCTGAAATCCTTGGCTGACATGATCAAGGGTAAGCAAGGTCGTTTCCGTCAGAACTTGCTCGGTAAGCGTGTTGACTACTCCGGTCGTTCGGTAATTACCGTAGGTCCGACCCTGCGTCTGCACCAGTGCGGTCTGCCGAAGAAAATGGCTCTCGAGCTGTTCAAGCCGTTCATTTTCGGCAAGCTGGAAATGCGTGGTCTCGCTACCACCATCAAAGCTGCCAAGAAGATGGTCGAGCGCGAGCTGCCGGAAGTTTGGGACGTTCTCGCTGAAGTCATCCGCGAACACCCGGTTCTCCTCAACCGTGCACCGACCCTTCACCGTCTGGGTATCCAGGCGTTTGAACCGGTACTGATCGAAGGTAAGGCTATCCAGCTGCACCCTCTGGTCTGTGCTGCGTACAACGCCGACTTCGACGGCGACCAAATGGCCGTGCACGTACCGCTGACACTGGAAGCCCAGTTGGAAGCGCGTGCGTTGATGATGTCGACCAACAACATTCTGTCGCCAGCCAACGGTGAGCCAATCATCGTTCCGTCGCAGGACGTTGTATTGGGTCTGTACTACATGACTCGTGAAGCGATCAACGCCAAGGGCGAAGGTCGTGTGTTCGCGGATCTGCAAGAAGTTGACCGTGTGTTCCGTGCCGGCGAAGCCGCACTGCACGCTAAAGTCAAAGTGCGGATTAACGAAACCGTTAACGATCGTGATGGTGGCAGCGTCAAGAACACCCGTATCGTCGACACCACTGTCGGCCGTGCGCTGTTGTTCCAGGTTGTTCCACCTGGCCTGTCGTATGACGTCGTCAACCAGCCGATGAAGAAAAAAGCGATCTCCAAGCTGATCAACCAGTGCTACCGCGTGGTTGGTTTGAAAGAGACCGTGATCTTCGCTGACCAGTTGATGTACACCGGTTTTGCTTATTCGACCATCTCCGGCGTTTCCATCGGTGTTAACGACTTCGTTATCCCGGATGAAAAAGCCCGCATCATCAATGCTGCTACTGATGAAGTGAAAGAGATCGAAAGTCAGTACGCCTCCGGCCTGGTAACCCAGGGCGAGAAGTACAACAAAGTGATCGACCTTTGGTCCAAGGCGAACGACGAAGTTTCCAAGGCAATGATGGCCAACCTCTCGAAAGAGAAAGTCATCGACCGCCATGGCGTCGAAGTCGACCAAGAGTCTTTCAACTCGATGTACATGATGGCCGACTCGGGTGCACGGGGTTCTGCTGCGCAGATCCGTCAGCTCGCCGGTATGCGTGGCCTGATGGCCAAGCCGGACGGTTCCATCATCGAAACGCCGATTACTGCGAACTTCCGTGAAGGTTTGAGCGTACTTCAGTACTTCATCTCGACTCACGGTGCTCGTAAAGGTTTGGCGGATACCGCGTTGAAAACTGCGAACTCCGGTTACCTGACTCGTCGTCTGGTAGACGTGGCGCAGGATCTGGTTGTGACCGAGATCGATTGCGGCACCGAGCATGGCCTGGTAATGACTCCGCACATTGAAGGCGGTGACGTTGTTGAGCCGCTGGGTGAGCGCGTATTGGGTCGTGTTATTGCCCGTGACGTGTTCAAGCCAGGTACCGAAGAAATCATCGTTCCTGCCGGCACACTGGTAGACGAGAAGTGGGTCGAGTTCATCGAGCTGAACAGCATCGATGAAGTGATCGTGCGTTCGCCGATCAGCTGCGAAACCCGCTACGGCATTTGCGCCAAGTGCTACGGCCGTGACCTGGCTCGTGGTCACCAGGTGAACATCGGTGAAGCGGTCGGCGTTATTGCTGCCCAGTCCATCGGTGAGCCGGGTACCCAGCTGACCATGCGTACGTTCCACATCGGTGGTGCGGCAAGCCGGACCTCCGCAGCTGACAGCGTTCAGGTGAAGAATGGCGGTACCGTCCGTCTGCACAACCTGAAGCACGTTGAGCGAGTGGATGGTTGCCTGGTTGCTGTGTCCCGTTCGGGTGAGCTGGCAATCGCTGATGACTTCGGTCGTGAGCGCGAGCGTTACAAGCTGCCGTACGGTGCTGTGATTTCGGTTAAAGAAGGTGACAAGGTCGACGCTGGCGCAATCGTGGCCAAGTGGGATCCGCACACTCACCCAATCGTTACCGAAATGAAAGGTACTGTGACCTACGTGGGCATGGAAGAAGGCATCACGATCAAGCGTCAGACTGACGAATTGACCGGTATGACCAACATTGAAGTACTCGACGCCAAAGACCGTCCAGCTGCCGGTAAAGATATCCGTCCTGCTGTGAAGATGGTTGATGACAACGGCAAGGATCTCTTGCTGCCGGGTACTGACGTAATTGCTCAGTACTTCCTGCCTGCTAACGCCCTGGTTGGTGTAGCGGATGGCGCGAAGATTGCGATCGGTGATGTTATCGCTCGTATCCCGCAAGAGACTTCGAAGACCCGTGACATCACCGGTGGTCTGCCACGTGTTGCCGACTTGTTCGAAGCACGTCGTCCGAAAGAAGCCTCGATTCTGGCTGAAGTCAGCGGCACCATCGCGTTCGGTAAAGAGACCAAAGGCAAGCGCCGTCTGGTTATCACTCCGAACGACGGCACCGATCCGTACGAAGAGCTGATTCCGAAGTGGCGTCACCTGAACGTCTTCGAAGGCGAACAGGTAAACCGCGGCGAAGTTATCTCCGACGGCCCGAGCGATCCACACGACATCCTGCGTCTGCTGGGTGTGAGTGCGCTGGCCAAGTACATCGTGAACGAGATCCAGGACGTTTATCGTCTGCAAGGCGTGAAGATCAACGACAAGCACATCGAGACCATCCTGCGTCAGATGTTGCGTAAGGTTGAAATCGCTGAATCCGGCGACTCGACTTTCATCAAGGGCGACCAGATGGAGTTGACTCACGTTCTGGTAGAGAACGAGCGTCTGGCGGGCGACGAGAAATTCGTTTCCAAGTTCACTCGCGTGTTGCTGGGTATCACCAAGGCGTCGTTGTCCACCGAATCGTTCATCTCGGCGGCTTCCTTCCAGGAAACCACCCGAGTACTGACCGAGGCGGCGGTAACCGGCAAGCGCGATTACCTGCGCGGCCTGAAAGAAAACGTGGTCGTGGGTCGTCTGATCCCGGCCGGTACCGGTCTGGCTTATCACAGCGAGCGTAAGCGTCGCCGTGATGCTGACAAACCGTTGCGCGTAAGCGCCAGTGAAGTGGAAGCTGCACTGACCGAAGCGCTGAACTCTAGCGGTAACTGAGTTCTGCGATAAATGAGCGTAAGGCCCTGACCGCTCCGTTCATCGAATCGAGACAATTTGTCGAGGTTGGATGGGTGGAGAGGTCGGGGCCTTGCCTTGACTGGGGGCAAGATCCTCTTTAGACTCTTGTACCCCTAAATTTGGCGGGAATTCGTTCCTGCCATTTTGCTTTTCTTGCAAGACAATAGCGTCGCAAGACAACAGTGGAGCTAGTAGATGGCAACTATCAACCAGCTGGTACGTCAGCCGCGTAAGCGTATCGTCGAGAAATCCGACGTACCTGCGCTGCAGAACTGCCCGCAACGTCGTGGCGTATGCACCCGTGTGTATACCACCACGCCGAAAAAACCTAACTCGGCACTGCGTAAAGTATGCCGTGTGCGTCTGACCAACGGTTTCGAGGTTTCCTCGTACATCGGCGGTGAAGGCCACAACCTGCAAGAGCACAGCGTGGTACTGATCCGCGGCGGTCGTGTAAAAGACTTGCCAGGTGTTCGTTACCACACCGTACGCGGTTCTTTGGATACTTCCGGCGTTAAAGGTCGTAACCAGGGTCGTTCGAAGTACGGTACCAAGAAGCCTAAGTAGTAGCGGCTTTTTGTAAAAACTGATTTTCTATTTTTCTGAGTCGATAAGAGTAAGGTCGGAGGCGTCCCGMAAGGGCACCGATTCCGAGCGAACCTGAAGACCGTTTGAGGGCTTATCCATGCCAAGAAGACGCGTAGCAGCCAAGCGCGAAGTGCTTGACGATCCAAAGTACGGCAGCCAGATCCTGGCCAAGTTCATGAACCACGTAATGGAAAGCGGCAAGAAAGCCGTTGCCGAACGTATCGTTTATGGCGCGCTGGAAAAAGTTAAAGAACGCAAGAACAGCGATCCCCTGGAAATCTTCGAGAAAGCTCTCGACGCCATCGCTCCGCTGGTCGAAGTAAAGTCGCGCCGTGTAGGCGGTGCTACTTACCAGGTTCCGGTCGAAGTTCGTCCGTCCCGTCGTAACGCTCTGGCAATGCGCTGGTTGGTAGACTTCGCCCGCAAGCGCGGCGAGAAGTCTATGGCTCTGCGTTTGGCTGGCGAACTGTTGGACGCCGCTGAAGGTAAAGGTGCTGCAGTTAAGAAGCGTGAAGACGTGCACCGTATGGCTGAAGCCAACAAGGCTTTCTCGCACTACCGCTTCTAATTTTAGCGTCACTAATTTTGCGAGGGCTTTATGGCTCGTACAACACCGATTAATCGCTACCGTAACATTGGTATCGTTGCACACGTGGATGCTGGTAAAACCACCACCACCGAGCGCGTCCTTTTTTACACTGGCAAAAGTCACAAGATGGGCGAGGTGCATGACGGCGCCGCGACCACAGACTGGATGGTGCAGGAGCAGGAGCGTGGTATTACCATTACTTCTGCTGCTATTACCGCCTTCTGGCAGGGTTCCGAGAAGCAGCACAAGGACCAATACCGTTTTAACGTCATCGACACCCCGGGCCACGTAGACTTCACTATTGAAGTTGAGCGTTCCCTGCGTGTTCTCGACGGCGCGGTCGTTGTGTTCTGCGGTACCTCGGGTGTTGAGCCTCAGTCGGAAACCGTATGGCGTCAAGCCAACAAGTATGGTGTTCCACGTCTTGTTTACGTAAACAAGATGGACCGTGCTGGTGCGAACTTCCTGCGCGTGATCGGTCAGATCAAGCAGCGTCTGGGTCATACCCCGGTGCCGATCCAGTTGGCTATCGGTTCCGAAGACAATTTCCAGGGTCAGATCGATCTGTTGGCCATGGAAGCTGTTTACTGGAACGATGCTGACAAAGGCATGGTTCCACGTCGCGAGCCTATCCCTGCTGAACTGCAGGAACTGGCTAACGAGTGGCGCGGCAACATGGTTGAGGCTGCTGCCGAAGCCAGCGAAGAGCTGATGAACAAGTACCTCGAAGGTGAAGAGCTCACCAACGCGGAAATCAAGGCCGCTCTGCGTCAGCGTACTATCGCTGGTGAGATCGTTCTGGCTGTTTGCGGTTCTTCCTTCAAGAACAAGGGTGTTCCCCTGGTTCTCGACGCCGTTATCGACTACCTGCCTGCTCCTACCGACATTCCTGCCATCAAGGGTACTGACCCGGATGACGAGACCAAGGAAATGGAGCGTCACGCAGACGACAGCGAGCCGTTCTCGGCTCTGGCGTTCAAGATCGCTACCGACCCATTCGTGGGTACCTTGACCTTTGTTCGAGTTTACTCGGGCGTGTTGGCCTCCGGCGACGGCGTGATCAACTCGGTTAAAGGCAAGAAAGAGCGCGTGGGTCGTATGGTGCAAATGCACGCAAACGCCCGTGAAGAAATCAAGGAAGTACGCGCTGGTGACATCGCGGCCTTGATCGGCATGAAGGACGTCACCACTGGTGAGACTTTGTGCAACGCTGACAAGCCAATCATCCTGGTTCGCATGGACTTCCCGGAGCCGGTTATTTCGGTTGCCGTAGAGCCTAAGACCAAGGATGACCAGGAAAAAATGGGTATCGCTCTGGGCAAGCTTGCTCAGGAAGATCCATCTTTCCGCGTCAAAACCGATGAAGAGACTGGTCAAACGATCATCTCCGGCATGGGCGAGCTGCACCTGGACATCCTGGTTGACCGGATGCGCCGTGAGTTCAACGTCGAAGCCAACATTGGTAAGCCTCAGGTTTCCTATCGTGAGCGCATCACGAAGAACTGTGAAATCGAAGGCAAATTCGTTCGTCAATCCGGCGGTCGTGGCCAGTTCGGCCATTGCTGGATTCGTTTTGCTCCTGCTGACGAAGGTCAGGAAGGTCTGCAATTCGTGAACGAAGTCGTGGGTGGTGTGGTTCCTAAGGAATACATCCCGGCGATCCAGAAGGGTATCGAAGAGCAGATGAAGAACGGCGTTGTTGCCGGCTATCCGCTGATCGGCCTGAAGGCTACCGTGTTTGATGGTTCTTACCATGACGTCGACTCCAACGAGATGGCGTTTAAGGTGGCTGCTTCCATGGCGACCAAGCAACTGGCCCAGAAGGGCGGTGGTGAGTTGCTTGAGCCGATCATGGCGGTAGAGGTTGTTACGCCTGAAGACTATATGGGTGACGTGATGGGCGACCTTAACCGTCGTCGCGGCATGATTTTGGGTATGGAAGACACGGTCTCCGGCAAAGTAATTCGCGCCGAAGTTCCGCTGGGCGAGATGTTCGGTTATGCGACCGACGTTCGTTCCATGTCCCAGGGTCGCGCAAGCTACTCTATGGAATTCAAAAAATACAATACGGCTCCGTCGCACATCGTCGAAACCGTTACCAAAAAACAAGGCTGATTCAGTCCTTTAGGCAAGGAGTTAATTGTCGTGGCTAAAGAAAAATTTGATCGTTCCCTACCGCACGTCAACGTTGGCACCATCGGTCACGTTGACCACGGTAAAACCACTCTGACTGCTGCTCTGACTCGTGTTTGCTCCGAGGTTTTCGGTTCGGCAATCGTTGATTTCGATAAAATCGACAGCGCGCCAGAAGAAAAAGCTCGTGGTATCACCATCAACACCGCGCACGTCGAGTACAACTCGAAGATCCGTCACTACGCTCACGTTGACTGCCCAGGTCACGCTGACTATGTGAAGAACATGATCACCGGTGCTGCCCAGATGGACGGCGCTATCCTGGTTTGCTCGGCCGCTGATGGTCCGATGCCGCAAACCCGTGAGCACATCCTGTTGTCCCGTCAGGTAGGCGTTCCGTACATCGTGGTTTTCCTGAACAAGGCTGACCTGGTAGACGACGCTGAGCTGCTGGAACTGGTTGAGATGGAAGTGCGCGATCTGCTGAGCACTTACGACTTCCCAGGCGACGACACTCCGATCATCATCGGTTCCGCTCGTATGGCTCTGGAAGGCAAAGACGACAACGAAATGGGCACCACTGCCGTTCGTAAACTGGTTGAAACTCTGGACAGCTACATCCCAGAACCAGTTCGTCTGACCGACAAGCCGTTCCTGATGCCAATCGAAGACGTATTCTCGATCTCAGGTCGCGGTACTGTTGTGACTGGTCGTATCGAGCGCGGTATCGTTCGCGTACAAGATCCGCTGGAAATCGTTGGTCTGCGTGACACTACCGTCACCACCTGCACCGGTGTTGAAATGTTCCGTAAGCTGCTCGACGAAGGTCGTGCTGGCGAGAACTGCGGYGTGCTGCTGCGCGGCACCAAGCGTGACGACGTTGAGCGTGGCCAGGTTCTGGTTAAGCCGGGTTCGGTTAAGCCGCACACCAAGTTCACCGCAGAAGTTTACGTTCTGAGCAAGGAAGAAGGCGGTCGTCATACTCCGTTCTTCAAAGGCTACCGTCCACAGTTCTACTTCCGTACGACTGACGTGACTGGTAACTGCGAGCTGCCAGAAGGCGTTGAAATGGTAATGCCAGGTGACAACATTCAGATGACTGTTACCCTGATCAAAACCATCGCGATGGAAGATGGTCTGCGTTTCGCTATCCGTGAAGGCGGTCGTACCGTCGGCGCTGGCGTCGTAGCCAAAATCATCGAGTAAGCTCTTTTTGAGTAAGCTTTGATGACTTGAAAAAGCCCCCGCTCAGCGGGGGCTTTTTTATTGGGTTGACACCTATCTGGGGCGTCTATAGAATTGCGCCTCCTTTTAACGGGCGTATTGCGCTCGGTGGGAATAGCAGCCGGAGTCTGAAATCCAATGCAAAATCAGCAAATCCGTATCAGGTTGAAGGCTTTTGACCATCGCCTGATCGACCAATCCACCCAGGAAATCGTGGAAACCGCGAAACGTACTGGTGCTCAAGTGCGTGGTCCAATTCCACTGCCTACCCGTAAAGAGCGGTTTACCGTTCTGGTCTCCCCGCACGTCAACAAAGACGCGCGTGACCAGTACGAGATCCGTACTCATAAGCGCGTTCTGGACATCGTCCAGCCAACGGATAAAACCGTTGATGCTCTTATGAAGCTTGATCTTGCGGCCGGTGTGGAAGTGCAGATCAGCCTCGGCTAAGACTCGGTCTTAGTCGTGTAACGCTCTGAAATGGGCGGCCATAGCGGGTGAAAGCCCCGTACACTCATGAGGTTTACAACATGACTATTGGTGTAGTCGGTCGTAAATGCGGTATGACCCGTATTTTCACCGAAGAAGGTGTCTCCATTCCGGTCACGGTCATTGAGATCGAACCGAATCGCGTCACCCAGTTCAAAACTGAAGAGACCGATGGCTACCGTGCAGTGCAAGTCACTGTAGGCGAGCGTCGTGCTTCGCGTGTTACAGCTGCTCAAGCTGGCCACTTCGCTAAGGCGAACGTTGCCGCTGGTCGTACCGTAATGGAATTCCGTCTTGAAGAAGGCGAGTACCAGGCCGGCGATCTGATCAACGCTGAAATCTTCGCTGCTGGTCAACTGGTTGATGTAACCGGTCAGTCCAAGGGTAAAGGCTTCCAGGGTACGATCAAGCGTTGGAACTTCCGCGGGCAAGATAATACCCACGGTAACTCCGTGTCCCACCGCGTTCCAGGCTCTATCGGCCAGTGCCAGACTCCTGGTCGTGTATTCAAGGGCAAAAAAATGTCCGGTCATATGGGCGCTGAGCGCGTGACCGTGCAGTCCCTCGAAGTAGTGCGCGTGGACGCTGAACGCAATCTGTTGTTGGTCAAGGGCGCTGTTCCTGGCGCTACTGGCGGCAACTTGGTTGTACGTCCAGCAGCCAAGGCTCGCGGTTAAGGGGAAGCTGACATGCAATTAAATGTAAATGACGCTCAAGCGATCGAAGTTTCCGAACTGACATTTGGCGGCGAATTCAACGAGACGCTGGTTCACCAAGCAGTCGTGGCCTACATGGCCGGCGGCCGTCAGGGTTCCAAGCAGCAAAAGACCCGATCCGACGTTCGTGGTGGCGGTAAGCGCCCATGGCGTCAGAAAGGTACTGGCCGTGCTCGTGCCGGTACTATCCGTAGCCCAATCTGGCGTGGCGGCGGTACCACTTTCGCAGCTCGTCCTCAGGATCACACCCAGAAGCTGAACAAGAAGATGTATCGCGCAGCAATGCGTTCCATCCTTGCTGAGCTGGTGCGTACTGATCGTCTGGTTGTGGTTCAGGACTTCGCTGTTGATGCACCGAAGACCAAAGATCTGCTGAACAAACTGACTGGCATGGGCTTGACTGACGTCTTGATCGTGTCTGAAGTCGTTGATCAGAACCTGTACCTGGCTGCTCGTAACCTGCCACACGTTGATGTGCGTGACGTGCAGGGTTCCGATCCAGTTAGTCTGATCGCATACGACAAGGTGTTGATCACCGTGTCGGCCGTGAAGAAATTCGAGGAGCTGCTGGGATGAACCAGGAACGCGTATTTAAAGTTCTGCTTGGCCCGCACGTTTCCGAGAAGGCTACGGTTCTGGCTGACAAGAAAGGCCAGTTCGTTTTCAAGGTTGCAACTGACGCAACCAAGCTGGAAATCAAGAAGGCCGTCGAAAGCCTGTTCAGCGTGAAAGTAGAGCGTGTTACTACCCTGAATGTTCTGGGTAAGAGCAAGCGCACTGCTCGCGGTCTGGGCAAGCGTAATGACTGGAAGAAGGCAGTTATCTCCCTTCAGCCAGGCCAAGATCTCGATTTCAGCAGCAGTGCTGAGTAAGGAAGGGGTGCATCATGGCAATCGTTAAATGCAAACCGACTTCCCCTGGCCGCCGTTTTGTGGTCAAGGTGGTCAACCAGGAGCTGCATAAAGGCGCTCCTCACGCACCGCTGCTCGAGAAAAAATCGAAGACTGGTGGTCGTAACAACAATGGTCGCATTACCACTCGTCACATCGGTGGTGGCCATAAGCAGCATTATCGTCTGGTCGATTTCCGTCGCAACGACAAAGATGGCATCTCTGCCACTGTCGAGCGTATTGAATACGATCCAAACCGTACTGCTCACATCGCTCTGCTGCTGTACGCAGATGGCGAGCGTCGCTACATCATCGCCCCTAAAGGCGTGAGTGCTGGTGACCAGCTGATCGCAGGTGCTCTGGCACCGATCAAGCCGGGCAACGCTCTGCAACTGCGTAACATTCCAGTTGGTAGCACCGTACACGGCATCGAATTGAAGCCAGGTAAAGGCGCGCAAATCGCTCGTTCCGCTGGTGCTTCGGCTCAGCTGATCGCTCGTGAAGGTGTCTACGTGACCCTGCGTCTGCGTTCTGGTGAGATGCGTAAAGTGCTGGCTGAATGCCGCGCGACCCTGGGCGAAGTCTCGAACTCCGAGCACAGCCTGCGTTCGCTGGGTAAAGCTGGTGCCAAACGCTGGCGTGGCGTTCGCCCAACCGTTCGTGGTGTTGCCATGAACCCGGTTGACCACCCACATGGTGGTGGTGAAGGTCGTACCTCTGGTGGTCGTCATCCGGTATCGCCATGGGGCTTCCCGACTAAGGGCGCGAAGACTCGTGGTAATAAGCGTACCGACAAAATGATCGTCCGTCGTCGCAAGTAAATAGAGGGATACGACAGTGCCACGTTCTCTGAAAAAAGGTCCTTTTATTGATCTTCACCTACTGAAGAAGATCGAAGTGGCGGCGGAAAAGAACGATCGCAAACCAGTTAAGACCTGGTCGCGCCGTTCCATGATCCTGCCACAAATGGTCGGTTTGACCATTGCTGTGCATAACGGTCGTCAACATGTTCCAGTTCTCGTGAACGAAGACATGGTCGGCCACAAACTGGGCGAGTTTGCCGGTACCCGCACATATCGTGGGCACGTGGCAGACAAGAAAGCCAAGCGTTAAGGGGTAAGGAACGATGGAAGTAGCCGCTAAGTTGTCGGGCGCTCGAATCTCCGCCCAGAAAGCCCGCTTGGTCGCCGACCAGATCCGCGGGAAGAAGGTGGGCGAAGCGCTCAACCTGTTGGCTTTCAGCAGTAAGAAAGCCGCCGAGATCATGAAGAAAGTGCTGGAGTCGGCCGTAGCCAACGCCGAGCATAACGAAGGCGCAGACGTTGATGACCTTAAGGTCAGCACCGTTTTCGTCAACGAAGGGCGTTCGCTGAAGCGCATCATGCCACGTGCCAAAGGCCGTGCTGATCGCATCGTCAAGCGGTCTTGCCATATCACTGTCAAGGTTGCTGACAAGTAACGGAGTCGAAGAGATGGGTCAGAAAGTACATCCCATTGGCATTCGCCTGGGAATCGTCAAGGAGCACACCTCCGTCTGGTACGCAGACGGTCGGACTTATGCGGACTATTTGTTCGCTGATCTGAAGGTGCGTGAGTATCTCCAAGACAAACTAAAAAGCGCGTCCGTAAGCCGTATCGATATCCATCGTCCGGCTCAGACTGCACGTATCACCATCCACACCGCTCGTCCAGGTATCGTTATCGGGAAGAAAGGTGAAGATGTTGAGAAACTGCGTCAGGACCTGACCAAGCAAATGGGTGTGCCTGTGCACATCAATATCGAAGAGATCCGCAAGCCGGAGCTCGACGGTATGCTGGTTGCGCAGAGCGTAGCTCAGCAGCTGGAGCGTCGCGTAATGTTCCGTCGCGCTATGAAGCGCGCTGTTCAGAACGCCATGCGCATTGGTGCCAAAGGCATCAAAATCCAAGTGAGCGGTCGTCTCGGCGGTGCTGAAATCGCACGTACTGAATGGTATCGCGAAGGTCGTGTGCCACTGCACACCCTGCGTGCCGACATCGACTATGCCAACTACGAAGCTCACACCACTTACGGTGTGATCGGTGTAAAGGTTTGGATCTTCAAAGGCGAAGTAATTGGTGGTCGCCAAGAAGAACTGAAACCACAAGCACCAGCGCCTCGTAAAAAAGCTGCTAAGTAAGGGGTACGCCAAATGTTGCAACCAAAGCGTACGAAGTTCCGCAAGCAGATGACAGGCCACAACCGTGGTCTGGCTCAGCGCGGTAGCAAAGTCAGCTTCGGCGAGTTCGCGCTGAAGTCTGTAGCTCGTGGTCGTCTCACCGCTCGTCAGATCGAGTCAGCGCGTCGTGCACTGACCCGTCACGTTAAACGTGGCGGCAAGATCTGGATCCGTGTATTCCCGGACAAGCCTATTTCCAAAAAGCCACTCGAAGTTCGGATGGGTAAAGGTAAGGGTAGTGTGGAGTACTGGGTTGCCCAGATTCAGCCAGGCAAAGTCCTGTATGAAATCGAGGGCGTTTCTGAAGAGCTGGCGCGTGAGGCTTTTGCCCTGGCTGCTGCAAAGCTGCCGCTCGCCACCGCTTTTGTTAAACGGACGGTGATGTGATGAAAGCGAATGAACTTCGTGAAAAAGACGCGCCGCAGCTTAACGAGCAACTGCTCGGCCTGCTGCGCGACCAGTTCAATCTGCGGATGCAGAAAGCAACTGGCCAGTTGGGGCAGTCTCACCTGCTCCGGCAAGTTAAGCGTGACATCGCTCGCGTGAAGACTGTGCTCAAACAGCAGGCAGGTAAGTAATCATGGCTGAAGCCGAAAAAACCGTCCGTACGCTGACTGGCCGTGTTGTCAGCGACAAAATGGACAAGACCATCACCGTTCTGATCGAGCGTCGCGTTAAGCACCCGATCTACGGTAAATACGTTAAGCGTTCGACTAAGCTGCACGCGCACGACGAAACCAATCAGTGCCACATCGGCGACAAAGTCACTATTCGTGAAACTCGTCCTTTGGCCAAGACTAAGTCTTGGGCGCTGGTTGATGTTCTCGAACGCGCTGTGGAAGTCTAAGGACTAGGGGTCGGAGAAATTATATGATTCAGACTCAATCCATGCTCGATGTGGCCGATAACTCTGGCGCTCGCCGTGTTATGTGCATCAAGGTGCTGGGTGGCTCCCATCGTCGTTACGCTGGTATCGGTGACATCATCAAAGTTACCGTCAAGGAAGCAATTCCTCGCGGCAAAGTGAAAAAAGGCCAAGTGATGACTGCTGTTGTAGTCCGCACTCGTCACGGCGTACGTCGTGCTGATGGCTCCATTATCCGCTTTGATGGCAACGCTGCTGTTCTTCTGAACAACAAGCAAGAGCCGATCGGCACCCGTATCTTTGGGCCAGTGACCCGTGAACTTCGTACTGAGAAGTTCATGAAGATCGTCTCGCTCGCCCCAGAAGTGCTGTAAGGAGATCCGACATGCAAAAGATTCGTCGTGACGACGAGATCATCGTGATCGCCGGCAAAGACAAAGGTAAGCGCGGTAAGGTGCTTAAGGTTCTCGCTAATAACCGTCTGGTTATTGGTGGTCTGAACCTGGTTAAGCGTCATACCAAGCCTAACCCGATGTCGGGCGTACAGGGCGGTATCGTCGAAAAAGAAGCTCCACTGGACGCTTCTAACGTCGCCATTTTCAACGGCGAAACCAACAAGGCTGATCGCGTTGGTTTCAAAGTAGAAGACGGCAAGAAAATTCGTGTCTTCAAGTCGACCCAAAAAGCGGTTGATGCTTGAACACTGCTAGGTAGAAGACCATGGCACGACTAAAAGAGATTTACTGGAAGGAAATCGCACCGAAGCTTAAGGAAGAACTTAAGCTTTCGAACGTGATGGAAGTTCCACGCGTTACCAAAATCACCCTGAACATGGGTCTGGGCGAAGCAGTCGGTGACAAGAAAGTCATCGAGCACGCTGTTGCCGACCTGGAAAAGATCACCGGTCAGAAAGTCGTTGTGACTTACGCTCGGAAATCCATCGCTGGCTTTAAAGTCCGTGAAGGTTGGCCGATCGGCGTCAAAGTGACCCTGCGCCGTGAGCGTATGTACGAATTCCTGGATCGTCTGCTGTCGATCTCCCTGCCTCGGGTTCGCGACTTCCGCGGCCTGAATGCCAAGTCCTTCGATGGTCGTGGTAACTACAGCATGGGCGTTAAAGAGCAGATCATCTTCCCGGAAATCGACTACGACAAGATCGATGCTCTCCGCGGTCTGGACATTACCCTGACCACCACTGCCAAGAACGATGATGAAGGTCGCGCGCTGTTGCGTGCTTTCAAATTCCCGTTCCGCAACTGATTGGAGTAGGAAAATGGCCAAGATGAGCATGAAAAACCGCGAGCTGAAGCGTCAGCTCACGGTTGCCAAGTACGCCAAAAAGCGTGCAGCACTGAAAGCAATCATCGTTGATCTGAACGCAAGTCCAGAAGCGCGTTGGGAAGCTACAGTAGCTCTGCAGAAGCAGCCACGTGACGCAAGCGCTTCGCGCATGCGTAACCGCTGCCGCCTGACCGGTCGTCCACACGGCGTTTACCGCAAGTTCGGCCTCGGCCGTAACAAGCTGCGTGAAGCTGCAATGCGTGGTGACGTACCTGGTCTGGTTAAAGCCAGCTGGTAAGCACTATCAAAGTCTCGGCGTCCAGGTTCGCAAGATCCTGACCGCCGGTGACCTTGAACTTGAATCAAGCCCCTATTGGGGCTTGATTCATTTGTGGGGTGTGTCTAGAATACCCGGCTCGCCTGAGCCCGTGCTTTTTTCGCATGGATGAGCTCGGCGACAAGTAGTAGCCGCAAGGCTAATTTTTTTGTATTAGGAGCGTCTAGCCCATGAGTATGCAGGACCCGTTAGCGGACATGCTAACTCGAATCCGTAATGCCCAGATGGCTGAAAAGTCCGTCGTAAGCATGCCATCTTCTACTTTGAAGGTAGCTGTTGCCAAAGTCCTGAAGGACGAAGGTTACATTGCGGGTTATCAGATCAGCAGCGAAATCAAACCACTGCTGTCCATCGAGCTGAAGTACTTCGAAGGCCGTCCGGTCATCGAGGAAGTGAAGCGCGTTAGCCGTCCAGGCCTGCGTCAGTACAAGTCCGTCGATGATCTGCCAAAAGTTCGTGGCGGTCTCGGTGTGTCTATCGTCTCCACCAACAAAGGTGTGATGACGGATCGTGCTGCGCGCGCTGCCGGTGTCGGCGGCGAAGTTCTTTGCACTGTGTTCTAAGGGGGGATAAGCATGTCACGCGTCGCTAAGAACCCCGTTAAGCTGCCAGCCGGTGTCGAAGTAAAATTCGCAGGCCAACAGCTTTCGGTGAAGGGTGCCAAGGGTACTCTCGAACTGAACATCCATTCGTCCGTTGAGATCGTTGAAGAAGCTGGTGAGCTGCGTTTCGCTGCTCGCAATGGCGATCAACAAACTCGCGCAATGGCTGGTACCACTCGTGCGTTGGTAAACAACATGGTCCAAGGCGTAAGCCAAGGCTTCGAGCGCAAGCTCCAGCTGGTCGGTGTTGGTTACAAAGCGCAAGCAAAAGGCACAGTGCTGAACCTGGCTCTTGGCTTCTCGCACCCAGTGGATTATGAACTGCCGGAAGGCATCACCGCTGAGACTCCTAGCCAAACCGACATCCTGATTCGGGGTATCGATAAGCAGCTGGTAGGTCAAGTGGCCGCCGAGATCCGCGACTTCCGTCCACCAGAGCCGTACAAAGGCAAAGGTGTGCGCTACGCGGACGAAGTCGTCCGTCGTAAAGAAGCCAAGAAGAAGTAGGGCATAGCAAATGACCGACAAAAAAGTTACTCGACTGCGTCGCGCTCGCAAAGCACGCCTGAAAATGCACGAACTCGAAGTCGTGCGTCTCTGCGTGTTCCGCTCGTCGCAGCACATCTACGCCCAGGTCATTTCGGCCGACGGCAACAAAGTCCTGGCATCTGCCTCGACTTTGGATAAAGAACTGCGTGATGGCGCCACTGGCAACATCGACGCGGCCACTAAGGTTGGCCAGCTGGTCGCTACGCGTGCTAAAGCCGCTGGCGTCTCGCAGGTGGCTTTCGACCGCTCTGGCTTCAAGTACCACGGCCGCGTCAAGGCGCTGGCTGATGCTGCTCGTGAAGCTGGGCTGGAGTTCTAAGTTATGTCAAATAACGACCAAAAGCGCGACGAAGGCTACATTGAGAAGCTGGTTCAAGTTAACCGCGTAGCCAAAACCGTTAAAGGCGGCCGTATCTTCACTTTCACCGCGTTGACCGTGGTTGGTGATGGTAAAGGGCGTGTTGGCTTCGGCCGTGGCAAGTCACGTGAAGTGCCTGCTGCGATCCAGAAGGCAATGGAAGCTGCTCGTCGCAACATGATCCAAGTTGATCTGAACGGCACCACTCTGCAGTACGCAATGAAGTCCGGTCACGGCGCTTCGAAGGTGTACATGCAGCCTGCTTCTGAAGGTACCGGTATCATCGCTGGCGGCGCTATGCGTGCTGTCCTCGAAGTTGCTGGCGTTCAGAACGTTCTGGCCAAGTGCTACGGCTCGACTAACCCGGTAAACGTGGTTCACGCCACTTTCAAAGGTTTGAAAGCTATGCAGTCTCCTGAATCCATTGCCGCCAAGCGTGGCAAAAGCGTCAAGGAGATCTTCTGATCATGGCTACCGTTAAAGTTACGCTGATCAAAAGCATGACCGGCCGCATCCCTAACCACAAACTGTGCGTTAAGGGTCTGGGTCTGCGTCGCATCGGTCACACTGTAGAAGTACTTGATACTCCCGAGAATCGCGGGATGATCAACAAGGCTTACTACATGCTGCGTGTCGAGGGTTAATCGATGAAACTCAATGATCTGAGTCCAGCGCCGGGTTCCCGTCGCGAAAAGCATCGTCCGGGCCGTGGTATCGGTAGTGGTTTGGGCAAGACCGGTGGCCGTGGCCACAAAGGTCAGTCCTCCCGCTCCGGTGGCACCATTGCTCCAGGCTTTGAAGGCGGTCAACAGCCGCTGCATCGTCGCCTGCCGAAGTTCGGTTTCGTTTCCCTGAAAGCCATGGATCGCGCAGAAGTGCGTCTGTCCGAGCTGGCTAAAGTGGAAGGCGACATCGTCACCGTGCAGTCCCTGAAAGATGCCAACGTGATCAACGTCAACGTACAGCGTGTGAAAATCATGCTGTCCGGCGAAGTTACTCGCGCTGTCACCATCGGAAAGGGAATCGGCGCCACCAAAGGTGCGCGTGCGGCTATCGAAGCAGCTGGCGGCAAGTTCGAGGAATAAATGGCTAAGCAAGGTGCTCTCTCTGCGCTCGGCAAAGGCGGTATGTCTGAACTCTGGGCTCGTCTGCGTTTTCTGTTCCTGGCGATTATCGTCTACCGAATAGGCGCACACATCCCGGTTCCAGGTATCAACCCGGACCGACTCGCGGACCTGTTTCGACAGAATGAGGGGACCATTCTTAGCTTGTTCAACATGTTTTCCGGCGGCGCGCTGGAGCGGATGAGCATCTTTGCACTGGGTATCATGCCGTACATTTCGGCATCGATCATCATGCAACTGATGACCGCCGTCAGCCCGCAGCTGGAACAGTTGAAGAAGGAAGGTGAAGCTGGCCGTCGCAAGATCAGCCAGTACACCCGCTACGGCACTGTCGTCCTCGCTCTCGTTCAGGCTATTGGCATGTCCATTGGTCTGGCGGGGCAGGGCGTTGCGTTCACTGGTGACTTTGGCTTCCATTTCGTCGCAGTAACCACTTTTGTGGCTGGTGCGATGTTCATGATGTGGCTGGGTGAGCAGATTACTGAGCGTGGTGTTGGCAACGGTATCTCGATGTTGATTTTTTCGGGTATCGTCGCCGGTCTTCCGAGAGCGATCGGGCAGTCTTTCGAGTCTGCACGTCAGGGTGATATCAACATCTTCGCCCTGGTTGCCATCGGTTTGCTGGCAGTAGCGATTATCGGTTTCGTGGTGTTCATTGAGCGTGGTCAGCGTCGTATTGCTGTTCACTACGCCAAGCGTCAGCAGGGCCGCAAGGTTTTTGCTGCGCAGACTAGCCACTTGCCGCTGAAGGTGAACATGGCCGGTGTTATTCCGGCCATTTTCGCGAGCAGCATTTTGCTGTTCCCGGCTTCGTTGGGTGCCTGGTTCGGTCAGTCTGAAGGTATGGGCTGGTTGCAGGACATCTCGCAGTCGATCGCTCCTGGTCAGCCGTTGAATATTCTGCTGTTTAGTGCAGGGATTATTTTCTTCTGCTTCTTCTATACGGCGTTGATGTTCAATCCGAAAGACGTAGCGGAAAACCTGAAGAAGTCCGGTGCCTTTATTCCGGGCATCCGTCCAGGTGAGCAGTCTGCGCGCTACATTGACGGCGTTCTGACTCGCTTGACCATGTTCGGTGCTCTTTACATGACGGCCGTGTGCTTGTTGCCCCAGTTCCTGGTGGTTGCAGCAAACGTACCGTTCTACCTTGGCGGGACCTCGTTGCTGATCGTCGTCGTGGTTGTGATGGACTTCATGTCCCAAGTACAATCGCACCTCGTTTCGCACCAGTACGAATCCCTGATGAAGAAAGCCAACCTGAAGGGTTACGGCAGCGGCATGTTGCGCTGAGTACCCATAAGGTTCGAGGAGTTGGTGATGAAAGTTCGTGCATCGGTGAAAAAGCTGTGCCGTAACTGCAAAATTATTCGCCGCGAAGGTGTTGTTCGAGTAATTTGCAGCGCGGAACCGCGTCACAAACAGCGCCAAGGCTGAGTGTGATTGTGCTTCAAGCCCGGTAGCTAGTGCGCTACCGGGTTGATTATTTGTTATTACAGCGATATTATCTCGCGCCCTATTTCTTGGCTTCCGGGGCGTAGGTAGCTGTCAATTGGAGTCCCACTGAATGGCCCGTATTGCAGGCGTTAACATTCCAGATAACAAGCATACTGTTATCTCGCTGACCTACATCTATGGTGTTGGTCGCACTACTGCACAGAAGATCTGTGCAGTGACTGGGGTAAACCCAGCCGCAAAGATCAAAGATCTGAGCGACGAGCAGATTGAACAGCTGCGTGGCGAAGTGGCGAAGTTCACCACTGAAGGTGACCTGCGTCGCGAAATCAACATGAAAATCAAGCGTTTGATGGACCTCGGTTGCTATCGCGGTCTGCGTCATCGTCGTGGTCTTCCAGTGCGCGGTCAGCGTACCAAGACTAACGCGCGTACCCGTAAAGGTCCGCGTAAGCCGATCCGCAAGTAATCGCCCCAGCGAATCGACAGGAAATTAATCATGGCTAAACCTGCTGCTCGTCCTCGTAAAAAAGTTAAAAAGACAGTGGTTGATGGCATCGCCCACATCCATGCATCTTTTAACAACACAATCGTGACCATCACCGACCGTCAAGGCAACGCTCTTTCCTGGGCTACCTCCGGTGGTTCGGGTTTCCGCGGTTCCCGCAAGTCCACCCCGTTTGCTGCTCAAGTAGCTGCTGAACGTGCTGGCCAAGCTGCGCTGGAATACGGTCTGAAAAACCTCGACGTTAACGTCAAAGGTCCAGGCCCAGGTCGTGAATCTGCAGTCCGCGCTTTGAACGGCTGTGGCTACAAGATCGCCAGCATCACCGACGTGACGCCAATCCCGCACAACGGGTGCCGTCCGCCGAAGAAGCGCCGCGTGTAATCCAGGAGATTGTAAAGAATGGCTCGTTACATTGGTCCAAAATGCAAACTCGCTCGTCGCGAAGGCACCGATCTCTTTCTGAAGAGCGGCGTGCGCGCGATCGAATCGAAGTGCAACATTGAAGCAGCACCTGGTATCCACGGCCAACGCCGCGGTCGCCAGTCCGATTACGGCACCCAACTGCGTGAAAAGCAGAAGGTCCGTCGTATCTACGGCGTTCTCGAGCGTCAATTCAGCGGCTACTACAAAGAAGCTGCTGGCAAGAAAGGTGCAACCGGTGAAAACCTGCTGCAACTGCTCGAATGCCGTCTGGACAACGTTGTATACCGTATGGGTTTTGGCTCTACTCGTGCCGAATCCCGTCAGCTGGTATCGCACAAATCCGTCAGCGTTAACGGTCAGACCGTAAACGTACCGTCTTACCAGGTTCGTGCTGGTGACGTGGTCGCGATTCGCGAGAAAGCAAAGAACCAACTTCGCATTGTCCAAGCTCTCGATCTGTGTGCCCAACGTGGCCGCGTAGAATGGGTAGAAGTAGACACTGAGAAGAAGTCGGGCGTTTTCAAGAACGTTCCAGCTCGCAGTGATCTGTCCGCCGACATCAACGAAAGCCTGATTGTCGAGCTCTACTCCAAGTAAGGGCTAGAAAATAGGTGCATCCATGCAGATTTCGGTAAATGAGTTCCTGACACCCCGCCACATTGATGTGCAGGTTGTCAGTCCAACCCGCGCCAAGATCACTCTCGAGCCTCTCGAGCGTGGTTTCGGCCACACCCTGGGCAACGCGCTGCGCCGCATCCTGTTGTCCTCAATGCCCGGCTGTGCAGTAGTCGAGGCCGAGATTGACGGTGTACTCCATGAGTACAGCGCCATCGAAGGCGTACAGGAAGACGTAATTGAAATCCTGTTGAACCTTAAAGGTCTGGCTATCAAGCTGCACGGTCGTGACGAAGTTACGCTGACCTTGTCGAAGAAGGGTTCGGGGGTGGTTACCGCTGCCGATATTCAGCTGGATCATGATGTCGAGATCGTTAACCCCGATCACGTAATCGCTAACCTGGCGTCTAACGGCGCCCTGAACATGAAGCTCACCGTAGCTCGTGGTCGTGGTTATGAACCGGCAGACTCGCGTCAGAGCGATGAAGACGAAAGCCGCAGCATCGGTCGCTTGCAGCTTGACTCTTCGTTCAGCCCGGTTCGCCGTATCGCATACGTGGTGGAAAACGCCCGTGTCGAGCAGCGTACTAACCTGGACAAGCTGGTTATTGATCTGGAAACCAACGGTACTCTGGATCCTGAAGAGGCTATCCGCCGCGCTGCAACCATTCTGCAACAGCAGTTGGCTGCGTTCGTCGATCTCAAAGGTGACAGTGAGCCAGTGGTTGTCGAGCAGGAAGACGAGATCGATCCGATCCTGCTTCGCCCGGTTGACGATCTGGAACTGACTGTACGTTCGGCTAACTGCCTTAAGGCGGAAAACATCTACTACATCGGTGACCTGATTCAGCGTACCGAAGTAGAGCTGTTGAAGACTCCGAACCTTGGCAAGAAATCCTTGACTGAAATCAAGGACGTTCTGGCCTCCCGCGGTCTGTCCCTCGGCATGCGCCTCGACAACTGGCCGCCTGCAAGTCTTAAGAAGGACGACAAGGCGACTGCCTGATCGTCGTAATCACCGAACGTCGTGTTTGGTAAGGAATGAACCATGCGTCATCGTAAAAGTGGTCGTCACCTGAGCCGCACTAGCTCGCACCGCAAGGCCATGTTTCAAAACATGGCAGTGTCGCTGTTCGAGCACGAGCTGATCAAAACTACACTGCCGAAAGCTAAAGAACTGCGTCGCGTTGCTGAGCCGCTGATCACTTTGGCCAAGACAGACAGCCTGGCTAACCGCCGTCTGGCTTTCGACCGTACTCGTTCGAAAGCTATCGTTGGTAAGCTCTTCAACGACCTGGGCAAGCGTTACGCTACCCGTGAGGGTGGCTACCTGCGCATCCTCAAGTGCGGCTTCCGCACTGGCGACAACGCGCCTATGGCGTACGTCGAGTTGGTTGATCGTGCTACTGCCGGCGAAGCTGTAACTGCCGAGTAAGACGTCAGTCTGAAACGAAGAACCGGGCCTAGTGCCCGGTTTTTTGTGGGCGTTCGAAAAGTGCTGTGAACGTTAGTTATTTTCTATCGACACTGAAAGGTTAATGAATTTGTAGGTGTAACGTTGGTGATCAATACTCCTTGTCAGCCGATTATCCGGCAGTGAAAGACTGACAAAGGAAGAGATCGCATGAGCCAAAGTAAAACGCTTACCACAGCCAGTGGCGCTCCTGTCGCCGATAACCAGAATTCCCGCTCCGCCGGCCCACGTGGCCCACTGCTGCTCGACGACTTTCATCTGATCGAGAAGCTTGCCCACTTCAACCGTGAAAACATCCCGGAGCGCCGTGTGCACGCCAAAGGTTCGGGTGCCTACGGCACGTTCACCGTCACGCGTGACATCACCCGGTACACCAGCGCCAAACTGTTCGAGGTCGTTGGTAAGCAAACCCCTACCTTCCTGCGGTTTTCCACCGTCGGCGGTGAGCGTGGTTCGGCCGATACCGAACGCGATCCACGAGGCTTCGCCCTGAAGTTCTATACCGAAGAAGGCAACTGGGACATCGTCGGCAACAACACGCCGGTGTTTTTCATTCGCGATCCTTTGAAATTTCCGGACTTCATTCACACTCAAAAACGCCTGCCGCAAAGCAATCTGAAAAGCGCACAGATGATGTGGGACTTCTGGTCGCATTCGCCTGAGGCGCTGCACCAGGTCACCATCCTGTTCTCGGATCGAGGCATTCCTGACGGCTACCGTCACATGCATGGCTTCGGTAGCCATACCTACAGCCTGATCAACGCCAATGGCGAGCGGCACTGGGTGAAGTGGCACTACAAGACCCAACAAGGGATCAAGAACCTCGCGCCAGCAGAAGCAGTGCGCCTGGCAGGCATCGATCCGGATTACGCACAGCGCGACTTGTTCGGCGCTATCGAACGCGGTGACTTCCCGAAATGGCGCGTTTGCATCCAGGTCATGACCGAGGCTCAAGCCGCGGTGCACTACGAGAACCCGTTCGATGTGACAAAAACCTGGTCACAGAAAGAGTTTCCGCTGATCGAAGTCGGTGAACTGGAGCTCAATCGCAATCCGCTGAACTACTTTGCTGAAGTCGAGCAGGCGGCGTTCGGTCCGAGCAATATGGTGCCAGGCGTTGGTTTGTCACCTGACCGCATGCTCCAAGGTCGCGTGTTTGCTTACGCGGATGCGCACCGCTACCGCATTGGCACCAATCACCAGCAACTGCCGGTGAACGCGCCTCGCAGCCCGGTGAACAGCTACCAACGTGATGGGTCGATGGCATTTGGCAGTAACGGCGGTGCGGCACCTAACTATGAGCCGAATAGCTACGTCGAATCGCCGAAGCAAGCGCCTCGTTATGCTGAGCCGCCATTGGCGTTGAGCGGTGCGGCTGATCGCTACGATCATCGCGAAGATACCGATTACTACAGCCACGCCGGTGCGTTGTTCCGTTTGATGAGCGACGAGCAGAAAGCGCTGCTGGTCAGCAACATTGCCGCCGCAATGGCCGGGGTTTCCAGTGATGTGGTTGACCGGCAATTACAGCATTTCTACAAAGCCGATCCGGTGTATGGAGAAGCAATCGCAAAGCTGCTCAACGTACAGCTTAACGAAGTCTAAATGAGAAGCAGAACCGCCCTTGTTTGGGCGGTTTTTGCGTTATTTAAACTACTTTTCTCAGAATATCTTCGCTTTTATCGCGCAAACGAAGTGACCAAACGGTCGCCTTGGTCCAAACTACAGACTTTCAAGCAGGGAGATGTAGGGCGATGCAAGGCCACCCAGACGTAATCGATTACCTCAACACGTTGCTGACCGGCGAACTGGCGGCGCGTGATCAATATTTCGTCCATTCGCGGATGTATGAGGACTGGGGTTTCACCAAGCTCTACGAACGTATCAACCACGAGATGGAAGAAGAGGCCGGGCATGCTGATGCCCTGATGCGCCGGATTCTGATGCTCGAAGGGACGCCTCGCATGCGTCCGGACGACCTTGATGTCGGCACCACCGTGCCGGACATGCTCGCCGCCGACCTGCGACTGGAATACAAAGTCCGCGCCGCGCTCTGCAAGGGCATCAAACTCTGCGAGCAGCACAAGGACTATGTCAGCCGCGAGATGCTGCGGGTTCAATTGCATGACACCGAAGAAGACCACACCTACTGGCTTGAAAAGCAGATGGGTCTGATCAAATTGATCGGTCTCGAGAACTACCTGCAGTCCCACGCCTGATTGCACCGATACAAAAAGCCCCTGTCACTGAGCAAGTGACAGGGGCTTTTTTTGTAGCCGGATTCAGGCCCGATCGCGCTCCAGCAGCGGCTTGAGGTAGAAGCCGGTGTGAGACTGCTTCATCTCGGACACTTCTTCCGGAGTACCGACGGCAATGATCTGCCCGCCCTTGGAACCGCCTTCCGGACCCAGGTCCACCAACCAGTCAGCGGTCTTGATCACGTCGAGGTTATGCTCGATTACCACCACGGTGTTTCCGTGGTCACGCAGTCGATGCAGTACATCGAGCAGTTGCTGGATGTCCGCGAAGTGCAGGCCAGTGGTTGGCTCGTCGAGGATGTACAGCGTCTTGCCGGTATCGCGCTTGGACAATTCGCGGGACAGCTTGACCCGCTGCGCCTCACCACCGGACAGCGTGGTCGCCGATTGCCCCAGCTTGATGTAAGACAGGCCCACATCCATCAGCGTCTGAAGCTTGCGCGCCAGTGCCGGAACTGCGTCGAAGAACACCCGGGCTTCCTCGATGGTCATCTCGAGGGTTTCGTGGATGCTCTTGCCCTTGTACTTGATCTCAAGGGTTTCGCGGTTGTAGCGCTTGCTCTTGCAGACGTCGCACGGGACATAGATGTCGGGCAGGAAGTGCATTTCCACCTTGATCAAACCGTCGCCCTGGCAGGCCTCGCAACGTCCACCCTTTACGTTGAAGGAGAAGCGTCCCGGGCCGTAACCGCGTGAGCGAGATTCCGGTACGCCGGCGAACAGCTCGCGAATCGGTGTGAACAGCCCGGTATAGGTGGCGGGGTTGGAGCGTGGCGTACGGCCGATAGGGCTTTGGTCGATGTCGACGACCTTGTCCAGATGTTCCAGTCCCTTGATGCTGTCGTGCGCGGCAGCTTCCAGCGTCGTAGCGCCGTTGAGGGCTGTGGCGCTCAGGGGAAACAACGTGTTGTTGATCAGCGTCGACTTGCCGGAGCCGGACACGCCGGTCACGCAGGTCAGCAGGCCGATCGGGATGTCCAGGTCGACATTGCGCAAGTTGTTACCGCGAGCACCCTTCAGCGACAGTGACAACTTCTTGTTGCGCGGTGTGCGATTGGCCGGAACGGCAATCTTCACCCGACCCGACAAGTACTTGCCGGTCAACGAGTCAGGGTGAGCCATGACCTCGGCCGGTGTACCTTCGGCAACAATATGCCCGCCGTGTATGCCAGCGCCCGGACCGATATCCACAACGTAGTCCGCCAGGCGAATCGCGTCTTCGTCGTGCTCGACCACTATCACTGTGTTGCCGATATCGCGCAGGTGCTTGAGCGTACCGAGCAATCGATCGTTGTCCCGTTGGTGCAGACCAATCGACGGCTCGTCGAGGATGTACAGAACGCCCACAAGGCCTGCGCCGATCTGGCTGGCCAGACGGATCCGCTGAGCTTCACCACCGGACAAGGTGTCGGCACTGCGATCCAGCGACAAGTAGTCGAGGCCCACGTTGACCAGGAACTGCAGACGCTCGCGGATTTCCTTGAGAATCTTGTCGGCGATTTCGCCGCGACGGCCAGTCAGCTTCAGCACGCCGAAGTATTCACAGGCGTCGCCAATCGGCAGATTTGTCACTGCCGGCAGCGTCTTCTCACCCACCCAAACGTGCCGCGCCTCGCGACGCAGACGCGTGCCACGGCAATCCGGGCATGGCTGAGTGCTGAGGAACTTGGCCAGCTCTTCACGCACCGAAGCGGACTCGGTTTCGCGATAGCGGCGTTCAAGGTTCGGCACGATGCCTTCGAACGGGTGTGAGCGTTTAACGATGTCGCCACGGTCATTCAGGTATTTGAAATCGACGTTCTGCGAGCCGCTCCCATGCAGGATGAATTTCTGCTGATCGGCCGGTAGTTCGTTGAACGGTACTTCGAGGCTGAATTTGTAGTGGGACGCTAACGACCCGAGCATCTGGAAGTAATAGACGTTGCGCCTGTCCCAGCCACGAATCGCACCCTCGGCCAGTGTCAGCTCGCCGTTCACCAGGCGCTTGATGTCGAAAAACTGCTTCACGCCCAGGCCATCGCAAGTCGGGCATGCGCCGGCCGGGTTGTTGAAAGAGAAGAGCTTGGGCTCCAGTTCACTGATGGCATGGCCGCAAATCGGGCAAGCGAAGCGGGCGGAGAAGATCATCTCTTCACCCGGTTCGTCGTCCATCGGCGCAACCAGCGCAATGCCGTCAGCCAGCTTCAGTGCGGTCTCGAACGACTCGGCCAGACGCTGTTGCAGGTCGGCGCGAACCTTGAAGCGATCGACCACGACATCGATCGTGTGCTTCTTCTGTTTATCCAGCTTCGGCAACTCGTCCAGCTCGCAGAGCCGACCGTTGACTCGCGCCCGCACAAAACCTTGCGCGCGCAATTCTTCGAATACCGACAGATGTTCGCCTTTGCGCTCGCGGATCACCGGCGCCAGCAGCATCAGTTTGCTGCCTTCCGGTTGGGCGAGGACCAGGTCGACCATCTGRCTGACGGTCTGCGCTTCCAGTGGAATGTCGTGATCGGGGCAGCGCGGAATACCCACGCGTGCATACAGCAATCGCAGGTAATCGTAGATTTCGGTGATGGTGCCGACTGTCGAGCGCGGATTGTGCGAGGTCGACTTCTGCTCGATGGAAATGGCCGGCGACAAACCTTCGATGGTGTCGACGTCAGGTTTTTCCATCATCGACAAAAACTGCCGGGCGTAGGCCGACAACGATTCGACGTAGCGGCGCTGGCCTTCGGCGTACAGCGTGTCGAATGCCAGGGACGATTTGCCCGACCCGGACAGGCCGGTGATGACGATCAGCTTGTCCCGTGGCAGGGTCAGGTCGATGTTCTTCAGGTTGTGGGTCCGGGCCCCACGAATCAGGATCTTGTCCAAAGTAGCCTCGCTTGGCGGGCGTCGAAAACGTAGGAGTATACGGCCAAATACTGGATGGATGCACACTGTCAAACGAGTGGGTGATTGTCTTACATGAAGAGTCTGTCAGCGGAACGCGTCAAAGCGTCGCGATATACCCTGTCATTCGATGGGACTGGTAGAATCGCGGCCGGTTCACATGAGGTTTTTCCATGCACGATCCCCACAGCGAACGCATGAGTGGCAGTGAGACCCGCGCAGCAAGCGGTCTGGCCCTTGTGTTCGCCTTCCGTATGCTTGGCATGTTCATGGTGTTGCCGGTACTGGCGACCTATGGGATGGATCTGGCAGGCGCAACACCGGCCCTCATCGGGCTGGCGATTGGCGCTTACGGCCTGACCCAGGCAATCTTCCAGATTCCTTTCGGCATCATTTCCGACCGTATTGGTCGTCGTCCGGTTATTTACCTGGGGCTGATCGTCTTCGCCCTGGGTAGCGTACTGGCGGCCAATGCCGATTCGATCTGGGGCGTTATCGCCGGACGAATCCTGCAAGGCGCGGGGGCGATTTCTGCCGCCGTCATGGCGTTGTTGTCAGACCTGACTCGCGAACAGCATCGGACCAAAGCGATGGCCATGATCGGCATGACGATAGGCCTGTCGTTCGCTGTCGCCATGGTGGTAGGGCCGTTGCTGACCCGTGCCTTCGGCCTGTCCGGGCTGTTCCTCGCTACGGGCGGCATGGCGCTGTTCGGCATCGTGATTGTGATGTTCATGGTGCCGAAATCCACCGGACCATTGCAGCACCGCGAGTCTGGTGTCGCGCGCCAGGCGCTGATGCCGACGCTCAAGCATCCGGACCTGTTGCGTCTGGACCTGGGCATTTTTGTGTTGCACGCGATGTTGATGTCGAGCTTCGTTGCCTTGCCTTTGGCACTGGTCGAAAAAGCCGGTCTGCCTAAAGAGCAGCACTGGTGGGTGTACCTGACCGCGCTGCTGATTTCTTTCTTCGCCATGATCCCGTTCATTATCTACGGCGAGAAGAAACGCAAAATGAAACGAGTTTTATTGGGCGCAGTGCTGACGCTGATGCTCACTGAGCTATTCTTCTGGCAGTTCGGCGATAGCTTGCGGGCTCTGGTGATCGGGACTGTGGTGTTTTTCACCGCGTTCAATCTGCTGGAAGCTTCGTTGCCTTCGCTGATCAGCAAGGTTTCACCAGCAGGTGGCAAGGGCACGGCGATGGGGGTTTATTCCACCAGCCAGTTCCTCGGTTCGGCACTGGGCGGTATTCTCGGCGGCTGGATGTATCAGCATGGCGGTCTGTCGGTTGTGTTCCTTGGATGCGCCGGTCTGGCTGCCCTCTGGTTGGCCTTTGCTGTTACCATGCGTGAACCTCCCTACGTGACGAGTCTGCGCTTGCCGTTGTCGCCCGAGGCGATCCGCGAAGCGGGTCTGGTCGAGCGCCTGAAGGCTGTCGTAGGGGTAACAGATGCAGTGATCGTCGCAGACGAAGCGGCGATTTACATCAAATTGGACACCGAACTATTGGATCGCACCACCCTCGAGCGCCTGGTGAACAACCCGGCCGAGGCAGCGTGCGTAGCCTAGGAGAACGTTATGGCCCGTGGGGTTAACAAAGTCATATTGGTCGGCACTTGCGGCCAGGATCCCGAAGTTCGCTACTTGCCTAACGGTAACGCCGTGACCAACCTGAGTCTGGCGACCAGCGAACAATGGACCGACAAGCAAACCGGTCAGAAAGTCGAGAAGACCGAATGGCACCGTGTGTCGATGTTCGGCAAGGTTGCCGAAATCGCCGGCGAATACCTGCGTAAAGGTTCGCAGGTGTACATCGAAGGCAAGCTGCAGACCCGCGAGTGGGAAAAAGACGGTATCAAGCGTTACACCACTGAAATCGTGGTCGACATGCAAGGCACCATGCAACTGCTGGGCGGCCGTCCACAACAGGGCGACCAACAAGGCGGGGGCAACAATTACCAGCAGTCCGCCCCGGCTCCACGCCAGCAGGCTCCGCGTCCGCAGCAGTCGGCACCGCAGCAGTCGCGTCCGGCTCCACAGCAGCAGGCCGCTCCTCAGCCGGCTCCGGATTTCGACAGCTTTGATGACGATATCCCGTTCTAGGATATGGCTTAGACTTTTGTAAGGTTTAGCCTCGAAACCCCCGATCGGTCCTCTTGACCGGTCGGGGGTTTTCTTTTGCGCACCATTTTGTAGGAGCCGGCTTGCTGGCGATCCAGGCCCTGTACGCCTGGCAGAGCTACTACTGCATTGATATCGAATCGCGCTTTTCGTGCTGCGAGCGGCTTCAAGCTCATGAAGTGCATTCTTTGCGCGATTTCATGCAGAAACCGTTGGTTGACGAGAATAACGGCAAGGTCGTTTCGATTTCCCTCCGAGGCAAAACGGTCAGCACAAGCAACCAATATGCGCGCATGTCAGTGATTGCCGATTACCTCGACTTCCTCGCGGGTCAGCTTCAAACGCCATCTACGCAGGGCAGTGAAAATATCAAGCGAATGGCTTATGCGCCAATAGTGGAATGGACGGGGGCTTCCCTGAAAACAAGCTATGCTTCCTCCGTCAGCGCAGGGATGGAGGCGAACAGGTGAACTTCCAAAATATCACCCTTACTTCGGAAGCATGTACGGAACTCACTCGTAGTATCAGGACTGCCACCACCAGTAAGCCTAGAGGCTGGTGCGTTCGGGTGATCCTATTGGCCTCCCAAGGCTGCTCGCGGGTTGAAATAGCCCAAGTGGCCGGGTTTTCACTACGTTCAGTAACACGATGGTGCAACAGTTTCCAAGAACAAAAATTGGCGGGCTTGATCGATAAACAGGAACGCTGGCATACGATGTTGTTACCATCGGATGCACTAAGTGGAGTGCTTGAGAAGGTAGTTCAACCACGTATCGGACAGCATTGCTGGAGTTGGCGAAGCATGGCGCGAGTCGCTGACATGTCACCGGCCAGCGTCCAGCATATATGGGCTGCCACCTACGTAAAACCCCATCTGACACGTACCTTCAAACTGTCCAACGATACAAACCTTGAAGAAAAATTCTGGGATGTCATTGGGCTGTATCCCGATTCGCCGGATAAGACCTCGGTGATCTGTTGCGATGCAAGAATCCAGGTTCATGCCCTTGAGTGTACTCCGTTAGGACTAACTCTGAGCATCGATCATATCCGCAYACAATCGCACGATTATCTTCAGAGATGCTTGATCAGTTGCATCGAACGCCAACACCGGTATCAAAAGTGGCTGGAGCGATGCAAATTTTTCCACATGCATTTCGCTCAAACGTCCAGTTCGCGGATGAGAGTGGAGCGTTTTTTTCGTGACATAACCCTGTATCTATGTACTGGCGGCGTCGACTCGATTCATAAACTTACGGGTAAGAATCCATGCAATTTATGAGATATTTATCTGTAGGGATATTAAATACTTTTACACGCTGGTTAGTCTTTTTTGTTTTTTATTTCTTGCTCGCGAGCTATCAAATTATTTGCAACGTCTCTGCTTTTTTTGTGGCAGTCACAGTGAGTTTTTTTATTAATTCCAAATGGATATTTAAAAAGGAGGCTACTGGGTGGAGATATTTTCTATATGCCGGATTCATGGGGGGAATAGCTACTAGCATTGGAGCCATATCCAATATAGTAAATCTGAATCCAGTATTCACACTAATGTTGTTTTCTTTCACAGGCTTGGCTGTTGGCTTTGTTTACTCAAGGTTTTTTGTATTCGGAGAGCAGACTCCATGAGAATATCTTTAGTAGTTCCAATCTACAATGAACAAGAGGCGCTGCCTATTTTTTATGAATGTATAAGAGGGCGGAATGACCTAAGCAATTATGATATTGAAATAGTTTTTGTTAACGATGGAAGCAGTGATGGAAGTGCAAATATTATTTATGGATTTATGAAAAATGACGCTCTGGTTAAGCTGGTAGAATTCACGAGGAATTTCGGAAAAGAACCTGCACTTTTTGCTGGTCTTGAGTGTTCATCGGGAGAAGCCGTTATCCCAATTGATGTTGACTTACAAGATCCTATCGAAGTAGTGAGTCGACTGATTGAAAAATGGCTGGATGGTGCTAGTGTTGTCTTGGCCAAACGTATTGATAGACATAGTGACACCATGCTTAAAAGAAAAAGCGCTGAGTGGTTTTATAAGCTTCACAATAAAATAAGCCAGCTTAAGATAGAAGAAAACGTCGGGGATTTTCGATTATTATCACGTCAGGTCGTTGATAACATTTTACTGCTACCCGAAAGAAACCTATTCATGAAAGATATTTTATCATGGGTAGGCGGAAAAACTGAGGTCGTAGAATATTGTAGGCCTGAGCGTGTCGCGGGAAAAAGCAAGTTTAACGGATGGAAATTGTGGAATCTAGCAATAGAAGGGATCACTAGCTGCTCAACTGTCCCTTTGAGGGTTTGGACATACATAGGATTTGGCGTTGCCTTGTTTGCGTTTTTATATGCAGTATGGATGATCTTAGATAAGGTTTTTTTTGGAAATCAAGTTCCTGGATATCCTTCATTGATGACGGTAATATTATTTATAGGTGGAGTCCAGCTGATTGGTATCGGTGTATTAGGAGAATATATAGGAAGAATATATACAGAGGTCAAAGGAAGGCCAAAATACATAAAAAAATAAATTTACAGTGCATAAAATCGAAGCCAGCAGGAGCGCACGCTGACACGCATGCAAGCAGTAAAGAGTCTAAGAGCTGGAGGTTCAGATGGATCAGGATGTGAGGTGATTCACGCAGTGATGACTAGACTGCTTTATGCGTCGATCAGAAAATGCATGACATCTATAACATAGGGAACCCCGATGAAAAATCAGCTAACCGCTGTTGCATACAAGGTAAGCCCAGAACTAAGTAGGATAATAATTTTTACGTGCGTAGGGCTCTTAGTGTTCATGGCTTTTGATTTTCAATACCCATCCCTTTTCAGAACAAAAAAGGCTCTAACTGACTTTGATGTATTTTATATCTCAGGAAAAATGTTTTGGGATGGTGCCCTCAATCAAGCCTACCACTATAAAAATCTTTTTGAAGCACAACAAAAACTCTATGGGGCAAGCACCTTTATGGTGTGGTCATACCCGCCACAATTTAATTTCATCACTGCGGCGCTAGCAGTGCTCCCGGCCGGATTGGCATACTTTACGTTTACCGGACTGACGTTTGCATCATACCTGCTCACAATCAAGTCAATATCCTCAGGCTATTTTGGTAGCGTTATTTTGGCAATCTTCCCCGCCATAATCTTAAATATAAGATCAGGTCAAAATGGTTTCCTTACAGGCACAATTGTCGGGTTGTTTTTTTTGGCCTTTATGAAGCGTAAAGCTGTAGCAGGACTGCCTCTAGGGCTGATGATTATAAAGCCACATCTCGCTGTTGGTATAGCGGTACTTTCTTTGATCAGTAAAAGATGGTCAACCTTGGGAGTCGCACTCCTGACGGTCACACTGACCTTAATAGCGTCTACGATTGTATTTGGGCCAAGTATATGGCTTGCGTTTGCTGAAGGAATGAAGGATACAAGCCGCCTCTTAGCACTTGGGGCTTACCCATTATTCCGGATGACATCGATTTACGCCACGCTTCACGAATTCGGAGTTCCTTCTACAATCGCATTGATCATACAGCTTTTAACAGCAGTTGCAGCGTGTTCGACAATAGCGATATCTTATATCAAGCTAAAAAACCCAAGGCATATAGTTGGGATAACCGCTACGGCCTCGCTATACATAAGCCCTTACAGTTTCGACTACGACTTAACACTATTAGGGATCTCTGCCGCAGCACTACTGCCATATATCGCAAGCCGAGCAAAACCTATCGAAATATTTGTATTATTTTTTTTATCGTGGGCTGCCTGTGGGTGGGGGTTGGTGCAGTCTACACTGATAGGAGATAAATATACCAATATAGAAACCACCCATACTGATCCAGTCTATGCACTTTCCAGCATAGCACTCATCCTATTGACCATGCTCACCCTGCACATACTTTTAAGAGGGCGGTTGCAGGAGCTGAGTGCAACACGGCTATTGAATTGAAGCAGGAGTCTCATGTTGCAAACCCATGACTCTCCGAGACTGAACACCTAGTGACAACATCTAAAGCGAAGCCAGTGATCTGGCTTCGCTTTTTTGTGGGCGCTGTTAACTGGATAAAGCGGTCACGTTGGCCCGTGCCGAGTGCAGCTTCTTGTAGCTATCGATCAACCGCAGGTGCCTGTCGAGCCCCTCCAGTTTCATGCTGGTCGGCGTCAAGCCATGGAAACGCACGCTGCCGTCCACCGATCCGATTGCTGCGTCGGTGCGCTCGTTGCCAAACATCCGGCGGAAATTGGCCTCGTAGTCTTCCAGTTCCAGGTCTTCGTCCAGCTTCATTTCCAGCACCACATTGACGGCCTGGTAGAACAAGCCACGCTCAACCGTGTTGTCGTTGTACTGCAGGAACATTTCTACCGCCTCTTTCGCCTCTTCAAATTGCTGCAAGGCGAGATAAATCAGCAGCTTCAACTCCAGGATCGTCAGCTGACCCCAAGCCGCATTGTCGTCAAATTCGATGCCGATCAAGGAGGTGATGTCGGTGTAGTCGTCCAGCTCACTTTCCACCAGACGTTCAACCAGCGCTTGCAGTTCTTCTTCGTCCAGGCGATGCAGGTTCAGGATATCGGCGCGGAAGAACAGCGCTTTGTTGGTGTTATCCCAGATCAGATCGTCCGCGGGATAGATTTCCGAATAGTCCGGCACCAGGATGCGGCATGCCGTTGCGCCGATATGCTCGTAGACCGCCATGTACACTTCTTTGCCCATGCCTTTGAGGATGCCGAACAAGGTCGCGGCTTCCTCGGCATTCGAGTTTTCACCCTGGCCGGAGAAGTCCCACTCCACGAATTCGTAGTCCGATTTGGCACTGAAGAAGCGCCACGACACCACGCCGCTGGAGTCGATAAAGTGCTCCACGAAGTTGTTCGGCTCGGTCACCGCATGCCCTTCAAAAGTCGGCTGGGGCAGGTCGTTGAGGCCTTCGAAACTACGACCCTGCAACAATTCGGTCAGGCTGCGTTCCAGCGCCACTTCCAGGCTTGGGTGTGCACCGAACGAGGCGAACACACCGCCGGTACGCGGGTTCATCAGCGTGACGCACATCACCGGGAATTCACCGCCCAGGGACGCATCCTTCACCAACACGGGGAACCCTTGCTCTTCCAGCGCCTGAATACCGGCGAGTATGCCGGGGTACTTCGCCAGCACATCGGCCGGCACATCCGGCAGTGCAAATTCTCCTTCGATGATTTCGCGTTTTACCGCGCGCTCGAAGATCTCCGACAGGCACTGCACCTGGGCTTCGGCCAGCGTGTTACCGGCACTCATGCCGTTGCTCAGGAACAGGTTTTCAATCAGGTTGGACGGGAAATACACCACCTCGCCGTCCGACTGGCGCACGTACGGCAGCGAGCAGATGCCGCGCTCTTCATTGCCAGAGTTGGTATCGATCAGATGGGAGCCACGCAGCTCACCGTCGCGGTTGTAAATCTTCAGGCAGTACTCGTCGAGAATTTCAGTTGGCAGTGCATCTTTACGGCCAGGCTTGAACCAGCGTTCGTCCGGGTAATGCACAAACGGCGCGTTGGCGATGTCTTCGCCCCAGAACTGGTCGTTGTAGAAGAAATTACAGTTCAGACGCTCGATAAACTCGCCCAGCGCCGACGCCAGCGCGCCTTCCTTGGTCGTACCCTTACCGTTGGTAAAGCACATCGGCGAATGCGCATCGCGGATGTGCAGCGACCACACATTGGGCACGATATTGCGCCACGAAGCGATTTCAATCTTCATACCCAGGTCCGCCAGAATGGCCGACATGTTGGCGATGGTTTGCTCCAGCGGCAGATCCTTGCCCGCGATATAGGTGTGCGCCTCTGAGTTAGAAGCAGGCATCAACAACGCTTGGGCATCGGCGTCGAGGTTTTCGACCTCTTCGATCACAAACTCAGGCCCGGCTTGCACCACTTTTTTCACGGTGCAACGGTCGATGGAACGCAGGATGCCTTGGCGGTCCTTGTCGGAGATGTCCGCCGGCAACTCGACCTGAATCTTGAAAATCTGGTTGTAGCGGTTTTCCGGATCAACAATGTTGTTCTGCGACAGGCGGATGTTTTCGGTGGGAATACTGCGAGTGTCGCAGTACAACTTCACGAAATAAGCCGCACACAACGCCGATGAAGCCAGAAAGTAGTCGAACGGACCCGGTGCCGAACCATCACCCTTGTAGCGGATAGGTTGATCGGCCACCACCGTGAAGTCATCGAACTTTGCTTCAAGCCGAAGGTTGTCGAGAAAGTTGACCTTGATTTCCATGGGTGATTACCAGAATAACGGGCTAGACGAATTGGCCGCCATTATCCGGCTTTTCAGGCGTATGTCTTGTCGTTGTCTGGTTATGAACCTGTTTCACCCTAACGCCCGATGCACGGTACCGGGCGTTTTTCGTGAGGGATGTATTGCTCAGTCGAGTATCAGGTGCGGTAAAAACCGGCTCGAATCCTTGGTGATCAAACTGTTGTCTTCCCGCACGCCAATACCGGCTGCTTGATCGCCAATCACCCAAGAGCCAATCAGCGTATAGCTGTCGCCAAATTTAGGCAGCGGCGCGAATTCCTGAAGGATAAACGGCGCATCGGTGTAGGGCCCGTCCTCTTTCACGATCAGGCCATCGGCGGTTTGCAGCTCGATGTTGGCGCCTTCCCGGGAGAAGAACGGTTTGCGCACCCAACCCTTGGGCACCGCTTTATTCGGATCAGTATCCAGGTGCGCCGCGAGCAGGTTCGGGTGACCTTTGTTGAACTCCCACAGCAACGGCAGGATGCCTTTGTTGGAAATGATGGACTTCCAGGCCGGTTCGAAAAACTGCGTATCACTTTGGGCAATTGCAGCGCCGAAGGGCTCGTGGAAGATGAATTCCCAAGCGTGCAGTTTGAACAGATGAGGAATCCAGCGATCCTCAAGATCGACGAAGCGTCCATCACTGGTCAGGCCGATGTCTTCAATATCGATATGCCGTGATTCGATGCCGACCTTCTCCGCGACCAGCCGCAGGTAATCGGTGGTGCCTTTGTCTTCGACCGAGTGTTTCATCGAGGCGAAATAGAACGGTTGCTTGAGCTGCAACTGAGCAAAGGCTTGATGCAGCTTGGTGTCGATGCTGTTGAACTGGTCAGCCTGTTTGGGCAGCAAACCACGTTCGATGCATTGCTCCAGCCAGCCCCATTGAAACGCAGCGGCCTCATACAGGCTGGTCGGCGTGTCGTAGTTGAGTTCCAGCAATTTGGCCGGCCCGGTGCCGTTGTAGGAGAAATCCATGCGTCCATACAGGTGCGGGTGGCCTTCGAGCCATGAGGTGCGAATCATGTCGTAGAACGCCGCGGGAATACTCAGGCGCTCCAGCAACTCCTCGTTCTGCACCACACGGGCCACCAGGTCCATGCACATTTCATGGATCTCGGTGGTCGGGTCTTCCAGATCGTTCTCGATTTGCTTGAGCGTGAACTGGTAATACGCGCTCTCGTCCCAATAGGGTTCGCCGTCGATGGTGTGGAACAGAAAACCGAGACCTTCGGCGGTTTGTTTCCAGTCATGACGCTCTGCGCAATGGATCTTCTTCATGGCCCGGTTTCCTTAACTGCTCGACCCGCCGCCCCAGCCGCTGCGTGCACTGGCTTTGCTGCCGAAGCCGCCACGCGACGTCGACGAAGCAACGGAAACCGGCTTGCTGGCCGATTTGCTGATGGAATTGGTGTAGCTGCCGCCGTACTTTGCCTGGTTGGACCGGTTAAACGTTGAACCGTTGGCAATGCGCTGGTTGAGCGTTGAAGTGCCGTAGTTACCGCGATTATCGCGGTAGCGGTAGACCGGCTGGGAGTAATAGCTGTTGCGGTTGTTGCTCAGCATGTTGCCGATCAATAGTCCGGTCAGCAGGCTGCTGGTGGAGAAGCCCGAACCGCCGGTGTTGGCTTCCGAGGCCGGCAGTTGCGCCTTGGCGGCGTCCACCTGGGCTTGCGTCACCTGGCCATCGGCTGTCAGCTCGAAGCCGCCGAGCTTGGGGATGAACTTGCCGGCCGAATCCTGCTGGCACCAGTCGGCGACAAAGTCGGCATCGCAATCAGCCTGGTTGTCATACACCGGCGCAATACGGCGATGTTCGGCCATGGCGGTCATGTAGGCGTCCGAGCAGACGTCCACCGGGAGTTTTTCATCGGCGCATTGCTGAACGGACTGAAAGTTGTACTGCTTCTGCACCGGGTAGGTTTTTTCCGTTGGCCCGCAACCGGATATCGCCATGGCGACCGATGCTGCCAGCGAGAGCTGAACGTACTTGCTTCGTTTCATCGGGGGCTCCGCTGCACAATCAATTCTGGGAAGGGGTCATGCACGCGGCATTCAACATGCCGACGCTGATGGCCACTGCCGCGACATAGATACCCGCTGCAATCTCACCTTTTTTAATGCGTTCCGAGGTGCCTTTCAGTACAAGGCTGGTCATCAGGAACGCCAGCAGTTGTACAAACGCAGCGATCACCGCCCAGACGACGAAGTCGAGGAGGCTGATCGAATAGGCAATCACATTGCTGGCCGGAATGGCGAAGCCGATGATGGCGCCACCCAGTGCAATCGCGGCCGCCACGTTGCCTGAACGGATCAGTTCGAACTCCTTGTGCGGTGTGATGCGGGTGTAGATGAACTGGAACAGCGCGAACAGCACGGCGGCGCCGAGAATGTACGAAACAAACCCGAGCACGGCCGCCGGGTTCAGGGAAATGGAGAGTGCTTCTAGCATGGACGTCTTCCTTGTTAAAAAATGTTCAGGTCAGTGGTGTACAGCGAGATGCCCAGCGACGTGCTCAAACTGATGGTGCCTTCGGCGTCTTCTTCTACGGAAAACAGCAGGAATTCCCGGCGATCGGTCAGGCCGGTTTCGCGGGCGTACAGCATCGAACGGTGCTCGATGCTGTAGGACTCATCCGGATTTTTCAGCTGTTCGCTTAGCGCCACCAATTCTGTCTGGCCATTCTCGGTGCCCCATTCGCGGGTGTATTCGACACCGTTGTGGATGTAAGTCGGCAGCCCGATCGGACTTTGCGGACCGGCCAGCCGATGCAACTCCGCTTCACTGCTGATAGTGATGTAGCTGAGGTAATTGAACAGGATCACCGACTCTACCTGTCCGGCGATAGCGCCGGTGGTGTGCACTTGCAGCCAGTAGTCTTCATCGTTCATGTAATAGCGCGAGAGCCAGGTCGACTGCCCGAGATCGACGGTGCCGGCGCTCCAGATCTGTTGGGAGCCCGGGATCGTCACCGTGGTGTTGCCGTCGAGCAACAACCTCAGGCTGGTGTCGAACATCACGCCCTTGCCCAATGCCAGGCCCAGCGGGCCGGTGACAGGCGGCGTGTCGTTGGCGGTCCATTTCGACTGGGTGTTTGTGCCCGTGTTCGGAGCCTCAAGCCCCATCAACTGTTTAAACCATCCCATTGGAAATTTCCTTGAGGCGAGTGGAGGCGATGTAAAAGAGTTCACCGCCCTCAACGCGTGTGGCGCTGGGCGGGTTGATCGAAGGTTGTTGCGCACCTTTGGCGCGATAACCGATGAGGGTGGCGTTATGGCGTTCTTTCATCTGCGTGTACAGATCGCCAAAGGTGGCCTGATACGTCTCGGGCAGTTTCATCAGGTATTGGGTGGCGCCTTCACCCACGCACAGCAGCTCATTGATAACCATTGACGACCCCGGGTCCTGAGAGGCACGCACCAACATCTCGATGGCCATGCTTGAGGTGCATTCCAGGCTGGGGGCGTAGGCGCTGGCGAGTGCGGCGATTTCACTTTCATTGAAGTGTGCGACCACATGCCCGACGGGTTTCAGTTGATTGACCGCCAGCACTGTGGCCAGGGTCAAATCGTCTGACGGGGTTCGCACCAGCACACGCTCGGCACCCGGAACACCGGCGCGCAGTAACAACGCCGCAGAGGACAGGCTTTCACCTTTGATGAGCTCTGCCTTGCCCGGCATGGGGTTTTCTTCAAGGGTGCAATCGCAAATCACGATCAGGTTGTCGTTGGAGGTTTCGTCCTGCAACAACAATTCAATGACTCGCTCACTGGATGCGCCTTCCCAGCCGATGAGAACGGTATGGCCGACCTTGCCGGTGAAATCGCCTTTGCCCTTCATGCCTTTTCTCCATGCATCGATGACACTGCTGGTGGTTTTGCCGATGGCCGCTGTTAGCAGCGCAATGCCGCCGAGCATGATCCAGGTCGCCACGAAAATTCGTCCGGCTGATGTCTGTGGTGTGAGATCGCCATAGCCGACGGTCAGCGTGGTGGTGAGATAGAAGTAGGTAAACGTGGCGGGGGCGGTGAGGTGGTGTTCGCCCAGAAACATCAGGCCCAGCCAGGCCGTGGACAGATGCACGCCTAACGCAATCACCAGGCCTGCCCACCCAAATCGGTGGAAGAGGGACGAGGCGTACATGCGCATTAACAGAAAAATCGACATGGGGTCCCTGACTCAGTGGGCTACTCGTTCCTGGCGATCGCATCGCTTCGGTTCCGAGAGCTCAATTGCGCCTACCGGGCGGCATTAAATCTGCCGCGTGGCGTTGATAAAAGTACTTTGGCTGCAATGAATCCGGCGAATGCCCCGAACAGATGGCCTTCGAATGAAATGCCCCGCCGAGGTAAAAAGCCAAAGACCAGGCCGCCATACAACAGGGCGACGAGGCCCGCCGTGATCACATTGCCCCAGCTCTTCTGGAACCAGGCGCGCGACAGAATGTACGTCCACAGCCCGAAAACCCAGCCGCTGGCGCCAATGTGTACGCCTTTAAAGCCGAACAGCCAGACCAGCGAGCCGCCCAACAAAATAATGATGGCACTGACGGCCATGAACCGATTGAGCCCTTCGATCATCACCAACGTACCCAGGACCAAAAAGGCCACCAGGTTGGCGCTCAGGTGCGAGAAGGACGCGTGTAAAAAAGGTGAAGTGGCGATGCCAAACAGTCCATTCACGGTTCTCGGAATCAGGCCGAATGCCATAAGGCTGTAGCCGGTCGCGGCATTGATCACTTGCAGCGCGACCATGAAGATGGCCAGGCCGGCGATTATCTTGAAACCTTTCAGGGCATCCATCCGTGACCTCGACTCGAGAAAAAACTGAAACGCAATCCATTGTGGGAGCGAGCCGGCTCGCGAAGAGGGCGTGTCAGTCAACATCAATGTCGCGTGACAAACCGCCTTCGCGAGCAGGCTCGCTCCTACAGGTTATGCATCCGGCACCTGAGTCGATTACTCGGCCGATTTTTGCTTCAGGCGTTCCAGAATCGCGTTGGCGCTGCCTTCGTTCGGCGTGATGCCGGCTTCGCGCAGTTTGCGCTCCAGGTCGTTGCCGGTCGATGCGTCGGCCAGTTCGTCCTGCGCTTGCAGTTCTGCGGCGCGTTGCTGCTGCTTGGCCTGCAAACGGTTCAGTGTACCGACGGCGGTTTCCAGCTTGCCGTTGGCGCCGCCGCTGGCGATGGATGCGCTGACCTGGGCTTTCTGTACGCTATCGCGCGCCTTGGCCATGTCTACTTGCTGGCGCAGGCTTTTGATGCGGGCTTCGGCCTTGGTGATGTCTTTGCGCATGCTGTCCGCGTAACCACCGAATTCGCTGGCCTGCTTTTGCTCGACGTCGAGTTCGTTGGTCAGGGTCGAAATCGCTTCGGCCACTTCCATCGCCAGGTCTTCGCGGTTGGCCTGGATCGCGGCCATGGCCTTGGATTCCAGGTCCTTGATTTTGGCGTTGTACTCGCTGACGCGGTCAGCCGACAGTTTGTGCTTGGCCATGATGGTGACCAGCTCACGCTTGGCGTTGGCCAGCGCGCTGTCTGCATCGCGAATTTCCTGGTCGAGGATGCGCAGGGCCTGTTGGTCGACGATCGATTCGCCCACTTCGGTGGCGCCGCCGCGCAACGCGGTGAACAACTTGCTCCAGATGGACTGAGTCATTGAATATTCCTTTCCTGATAATTACTTGAAGAAGCGTTCGAAGGCTTCGATGGCACGCTGGACGTTATCGACGAGGGTTTTTACCTCGGTCACCACGTTGGTCAGGCTGGAGCCGGAACTCAGCGCGCCGAACATGTTGTAAACGACTTGGCCGTTGGGCATGGACTCGATACCGATCGAGGACAGCGGGAACATTTCCCGGCTGCGCAGCACGGCATCGTTGAAGGCCGGCACGTCGTTGATGGACTCGATGTCGACAAGAACGGTGTCGACGATGATCTGATCGCCAACCACCGCGATGTAAATCGGCAAGCCACCGAAATCGTTCATTTCCAGCTTGATGCTGGACTCGGAGCCTTGAACAAGGGAAAGGGTGATGTCGTTCGAAACCACTTCGTCGAGGGCCTTCAGGGCATTGAAGAGGCTATCGATGTTCCAGTTGTTGCTTGCGCTCATGTAATTCTCCGACATGAATGAGCCAGCCAGAATCGGTTGGCGTAGCTGTTGTTCCATCTGCTTGAGCAAGCTTCGGTTTTCCGGAAGCACCCAAGTTTCGTGTTTCACATAGCCGGCGGCTGCCAGGCCTGCACGCATCTGCTTCATGTAGAAGCTTGATGGTTTTTTCACGGACGGTTTCGAACGCTCTCCCTTGGGGCTCTTTGATGTAACAGCAGGCTCGCGAGGCGGGTCTGACGGGGAGCGGCTTTTCATGGGGTGACTCCGTTGTGAACATCTCACGCGTGAGCAACCCTACAACCAAAGAAGTACACCTTCAACGGCTCACGCGTGAGATTTTGTTACCGCATGCGAAAAGGCCCGCAGCAAGACGGGCCTGTAGTATTTCAAGGTGTTTCTCAGCCTTTGGCGAAGGCCAGCATGTCCGCATTCACCTGTTCTTTATGGGTGTCCGTCAGTCCATGCGGTGCCCCTGGATACACAATCAGTTGGGCATGTTCGATCAGCCGCTTACTCTCCAGCCCCGCGGCCTGAATCGGCACAATCTGATCGTCATCGCCATGGATGATCAAAGTCGGGACATCAAACTTCTTCAGGTCTTCACGGAAATCGGTTTCCGAGAAGGCCTTGATGCTGTCCAGAGTGTTCTTGTGACCGCCCATCATGCCTTGCATCCAGAACGAGTCGATCAACCCTTGCGATGACGTGGCGCCAGGACGGTTGAAGCCGAAGAACGGGCCGCTGGCGACGTTCTTGTAGAGTTGTGAGCGGTCAGCGATGGAAGCGGCGCGAATACCGTCAAACACCTCGATCGGCAGGCCTTTGGGGTTGGTGTCGGTTTTCAGCATCAGTGGCGGCACCGCGGAAATCAGCCCGGCCTTGGCCAGACGTTGAGTACCGTGGCGACCGATGTAGCGAGCGACTTCGCCGCCACCTGTCGAGAAGCCAAAAAGGATCACGTCCTTCAGGTCCAGGTGTTCGATCAGCTCCGCCAGGTCATCGGCGTAATGATCCATGTCGTTGCCGTCCCACGGCTGGCTCGACCGGCCATGGCCCCGACGATCATGCGCGATGGCACGGAAACCGTTGTTGGCGAAGTGCAGCATCTGCGATTCCCAACTGTCGGCGCTCAAGGGCCAACCGTGGCTGAACACCACCGGTTGTCCACTGCCCCAGTCCTTGTAATAAAGCGTGTTGCCTTCGCGAGTCGTCAGAGTAGCCATGTCGATGATCTCCGGTGAGGTGCGTGGGTCGTACGTTTAATTGCGGGACAGGAATTCGTCGGTGGACACCACGCTGGCATAGGCAAAACCCAAGGCTGACATGAACGCAGCATGGACGTGGGCTGCCGGCACCGTAAGGCCGTTAAACTCCAGGTCACGTGAGGCACAGGCATCATGGATGACCGTGACGGTGTAACCGAGGTCGTTGGCGGCACGGGTGATGCCGTCGACGCACATGTGGCTCATGCTGCCGACTACCACCAATTCCTTGATTTCTTGCTCGTCGAGGATCGACTTTAGTTCAGTTTCGCGGAACGAGTTGACGAAGTGCTTGAGGACGACGGGCTCGTTGGCGTGGTTGAGCACTTTGGGGTGCAACTTCGCGCCTTCGGAGCCGGGGGTAAAGAACGGTGCTTCTTCAGAGGTGAATTCGTGGCGAATGTGCACCACCGAATCACCCGCTTCACGAAAGGCCTTGAGCAGACGAACGGCGTTGTCTGCCGCGGCGTCGGCGCCGACCAGCGGCCACTTTCCTTGTGGGAAGTAGTCGTTTTGGATATCAACTACGATAAGTGCTTGCTTGGCCATGACTGTGTCCTCGAAGTGCTTGTTGGGTGTGGAATGAAGTATTGGGTTTAGCAGGCCGTCCGAGGATTGGCCGCACCGACAATAGAAGGGGGAAAACTGACAATGGACGCAGAAAGGCCAATTGCCGAACTGGGTGTGCTGATTTATCCCGGTGCGCAGATGGCGGCGGTGCATGGGTTGACCGACCTGTTTGGGGTGGCCAACCGGATCGCCGCCGAGCATCAGGCTGCGCGATTGCCACTGCTGCGGGTCAGTCATTGGCAGGTGGAGGGCGATCAGGCCCCGGTTCGGGTCTACGACAGTCATCCCGCGCCGGACTCGGCCTTGGTGGCCGTGTTGATCCCGCCATCGATTGCCAGTTTTTGTGCCGGTCAGGTGCCGCAGGCGTTGCTCCAATGGGTTCGTCAGCAACACGCTCGCGGCGCGACCCTTGGTGGCGTCTGCGTGGGCTCGATTCTATTGGCCGAAAGCGGCTTGCTCGACGGCCGCAGTGCTACCACTCATTGGACCTCGGCCAAAGCCTTCGCCGAGCGTTACCCGGCGATCAAGCTCAAGGCCGATACGCCGATTGTCGACGACGGGGACCTGATCACCACGGCCGGGCTGATGGCATGGTCCGAGTTGGGGTTGCGCCTGGTGGACCGTTTGTTGGGGCCGAGCATTGCGACCGGCACGGCAAGGTTTCTGGTGGTGGAACACAGCGACAGTGCAAGCGAGTGCGGCAGCAACTTTTCGCCCATTCTCAGTCATGGCGATGCGTCCATCCTCAAGGTCCAACACTGGCTGCAAAGCACCGGGGCGACCGATGTGTCACTGACGGCCATGGCCGAGCGGGCAGGGCTGGAGGAGCGCACATTCCTGCGTCGGTTCCGCGCGGCGACCGGGCTCAAACCGACCGAATACTGCCAGCACCTGCGGGTCGGCAAGGCCCGGGAAATGCTCGAATTCACCAACGGCACCATCGATCACATTGCCTGGACCGTGGGGTATCAGGACCCGAGTGCGTTTCGGGCGACGTTCAAGAAGATTACCGGGCTGGCGCCGAGTGATTACCGGACGCGGTTTGGTGTGTCGCCGGTGGCTGCAACCCGCTAGCCGCAGCACCCAAATCCCCTGTGGGAGCCAGCCTGCTGGCGATGGCGGCAGTACATTCAACGCTGATGTAGCTGACAGATTGCTATCACCAGCAGGCTGGCTCCCACAGGGGAGAGGGCGAAGCTGAATCGTGCAAAATGCAGGAGATGAATCGACTGTCGTGCAGAATAAAACAGGCCTGTTGCCATTACCCTTTTCGCAACTATCTGATTTAAAAGTTGTTTGCGGCGCCAGCCGCTTGGCCTGATCTCTGCACCCCTTCCTCTACACTCATCAAACGCCAATTGAAGGGGGACGCATGACCCCAACAAACCGCAAAAAACTGGTGGTCGCCCATTCCGTGCACCCCGATGCGCCACTGCACGAAATCGAAACCAATCGTGCCCTGGCCCGTTGGCTGGCGCAGATTCTGGGCCTTAAATACGGCGGCAGTTTCGATCAGGAGCGGCATAACGGGCGCGACCTTTATGTGCTGCCGACCCAGACGCTGGTGGGCGCCGCTGCCGCCCGGCAAGTGGGCGTAAGAGGGCCGGAAGATTTGTGGGGCGGTTACGTTGACCACGACTTCATCTGCACCAAAGCCATCAGCCATGGCTTGCTCAATAAAAATGCTTACGCCCCGCCAGGCTGGTCGCCGCTGTTTTCCGAGCGAGTGCATAACGTGGTGCTGGATGGCCTCAGCGTGTTCTCTCTCGACGATGCGCGACCCGCGGCCGAACACTTGCTCTACAACGGCCCGATCCGCCTCAAGCCCGTGCATGCCTGCGCCGGGCGTGGACAGGAAGTGATCGACAGTCTCGACCAGTTCGACGCCATCCTCGCCAGGCCCGACGCCAGCCAGCTGTTCACCGAAGGTGTGGTGCTGGAGCAGGACCTGGGCAACGTGATGACCCACAGTGTCGGCCAGAGTTTTATCGGCGACACCGTGCTGAGTTACTGCGGTGAGCAATACTTGATCGAAGACGGGCAGGGCGAGCAGGTGTACGGTGGTTCCAACCTGCTGGTGGTGCCGGGTTATTACGAAGATCTGCTCAAGCTGCCCTTGCCTGATGATGTGCGGTTGGCGATCCAGCAAGCCCAGGTGTTTGACAGCGCAGCCGATGAGGCCTATCCCGGTTTTTATGCCTCGCGGCGCAATTACGACATCGCCCAGGGCGTGGACAGCAACGGCAAACAGCGCAGCGGCGTGCTGGAACAATCCTGGCGCATGGGCGGTGCCAGCAGCGCGGAAGTGGCCGCGTTGCAGAGCTTCGTCAACGATCCGGGGATGCGCGCGATTCGTGTGTCCTCAGTCGAAACCTACATCGACCAGCCGTTGCCGGCGGACGCCATCGAGGTGTATCGCGGGCCGGCGCAAACCAGTGACTTTCTACTCAAGTACGTAACGGTTAAATCCTATGACGGCTAGAAGTGAAACCATTCAGATCGACATCGACGATGAACAGATGAGCGGGACTTTTCTCAGCCCCAAATCGAAGGTTCCCGGCGTGCTGTTTGTGCACGGTTGGGGCGGCAGTCAGGAACGGGATCTGGAGCGGGCCAAAGGTATCGCCGGTCTGGGATGCGTGTGCCTGACGTTCGACTTGCGCGGCCACACCGGCGGCACTGGAATCCCGCTGACGCGCGTTTCCCGTGAAGACAACTTGCGCGACCTGTTGGCGGCGTATGACCGATTGCTCGCGCACCCGGCGCTCGACACGTCGGCCATCGCCGTGGTGGGCACCAGTTATGGCGGCTATCTGGCCTCGATCCTGACGTCATTGCGTCCGGTGCGCTGGCTGGCGTTGCGGGTGCCGGCGCTGTACCGCGACGATCAATGGCACACACCCAAACGTGACCTGGACAAGATTGATCTGCGCGATTACCGCAGCACGCTGATCCGCGCCGACAGCAACCGGGCGCTGCATGCCTGTTCGAATTTCACCGGTGACGTGCTGCTGGTTGAATCCGAGATCGACGACTATGTGCCCCACGCGACCATCATGAGTTACCGCGCGGCCTGTCAGCAGACCCACTCACTGACCCACCGGATTATCGACGGTGCCGATCACGCCTTGAACGACCCGGTTTCACAGCAGGCATACACCTCGATCCTGGTGGGCTGGATTACCGAAATGGTGGTGGGTGAGCGGTTGAGCATTATTCAATCCGGGTGAAAAATTTTCGGTGTTCTTGAGACCGCGATCAACCTGTAGGAGCCGGCTTGCCGGCGAATGCGCCCTCACCGTCACCATAGATCACTTGGGTTTCCTGGAAATCCGCAACGACTTGGCCTTGGCCTCCACCACCAAATACATCACCAACGTAATCAACAACGGCAATATGAAATAAATCGCCCGATACGCCAGCAACCCCGCCACCAGACTGCCCCGCGAAACCTCGTGTTGCAGCAACGCCACAAACACCGCCTCCAGCACGCCAAGCCCAGCCGGAATATGCGTGATGACCCCGGCTATGGCGCTGATCAACAACACTCCCAGCACCAGCGGATAGTCCAGCTTGCTCGGCAACAAGGTAAAAATCACTGCCGCCATCAGCGACCAGTTCAACGCCCCCAGTGCCAATTGCAGCATCGCCATGCGCAGTGACGGCAGGTCGATTTCCACCCCGCGAATGGCCCATTCCCGACGCTTGGAAAATCGACAGGCCGCCAGATAGCCTGCGCTCACCAGCAGCAACAGTACGCCCACCCCTTGCAGTGCGTCGCTGCTCAGTTTCCAGCCGGGCGGCATCCGCACCAGTCCCGTGCTGAACACCGCGCCGGCAATCACCATGTAGCCAAACCAGTTGGTCGCCAGGCTCAAGCCGAGGATTTTTGCGATGTTGCCCTTGCTCACGCCCAACCGTGAATACAGCCGATAACGCATGGCGATGCCGCCCACCCACGCGCTCAGATTGAGGTTGAAGGCATAGCTGATGATCCCCACCGGCAGGATCTGTTTCCACGTCAGGTCCTGGCGAATGTAGTTGCGGCCGATCAGGTCGAAACAGGCGTACACCAGAAAACTCAACAGCGTCAGCCCCGAGGCGATGACCAGCGTACGTACCTTGAAGTCGGCCAGAGTGTCGAACACTTCGTTCCATTCGAGGCGCTGGGCGAGCATCGTCAACAGGACGATCAGCGCCAGGAAAAACAGCATCGTCAACGGTCGTTTCCAGCGGCTCCAGCGGGACTTGCCCGAGTGCGCGGCGTGGCTGGTCGAGTGAGCTTCAGCGCGGGACATGTTGATCACTCCCGGTCGGCTGAGTGAAGGCTTTCAGACGCGGCTTGTGTGCCGGCAGCCAACCCGCCCAAGCCGGGAAATGCCGCAGGAAGTGGAACACCAGGAAGCCGACCGTCATGTGCCAGATACGGCCGCGCGGCGCCGTGTCGACGGACATGGCTTTGCAGTGGTTGTCGCTCAGGTGTTCAAGCCGTTCGAACAGCGTGCGGTTGAACGCCCGGTCGCGGATCAACACATTGGCTTCCAGGTTCATGGACAGGCTCAACGGGTCGAGGTTGCTTGAGCCGACGGTGCTCCAGTCTTCATCGACCAGCGCGACTTTGCCGTGCAGTGGCCGCTCGCAATACTCGTGAATCTGCACGCCCGACTTGAGCAAATAGTCATAGGTCATGCGCGCTGCGAGTCTGGCCACCAGCATGTCCGGTTGGCCTTGCAGAATCAGCCGCACATCGACGCCACGGCGCGCTGCGTTGCGGATCTCGCGCAGCAAGCGATAACCGGGAAAGAAGTAGGCGTTGGCGATGACCACGCGGCGCTTGGCAGTGCGCAACACCAACCGATACACCTCTTCGATATCGGTGTTGTGGTCGCCATTGTCGCGGTACACCAGCCGAACCTGGCCGTCATGATCGTTCAAGGCCAGTTCCGAACGCCGTTGCCGGCGTCGCTGCCACCAGTATTTGGCGCGGGCCGGGCGACCGCATTGCAGCAGGGCGAAGTGATGGATGTCGGCCACCGCCGGGCCTTGCACTTCAACGGAATAATCCTGCTTGGCCTCGGGACCGAAGTCGCCCAAATGGTCGGCGGAAAAATTGATCCCGCCGATGAAGGCAATCGCTCCGTCGACCACGACAATCTTGCGGTGCAGGCGGCGGAACCAGTTGGTGCGAATGCCCAGACGCTTAGGCGCCGGGTCGAATATCTGAATGTGCACACCAGCCTCGCTCAACGCGGCCAGAAACCCGGTGCTCAATTCACCGCAGCCAAAGCCGTCGAGACTGGCGGTGACCCGCACGCCACGCCGGGCGGCATCGATCAGCACTTGCTGCATCTCGTTACCAACCTTGTCCTCGAACACAATGAAGGTTTCCAGGAGGATTTCAGTCTTGGCCTGACGCATGGCCTCGAACACCCGTGGGAAGTACGCCTCGCCGTTTTCCAGCAACTCGACCCGGTTGTTGCCTTGCCAGCCATAGTTGACATCGACTACGCCGGGTTTGCCGGTCGTCGGGGCGGCCAGGTGTTCCACGCTGGTTTTTTCCATCGACGGGATGCTCATAACTCGATCTCCACCGACAGCGGTGCATGGTCGGAAAGGTGTGACCAGGGGCGTGCTGCCAACACCTGCGGACGGCTGGCCTTGAGATTGCGCACGTAGATGCGGTCGAGTCGTAATGCCGGCATTCGCGCGGGAAAACTGCGCGCCGGTTTGCCGTGATGTTCGGCAAACACTTCGCGCAGACCACAGGGTTTGAGCAGCGAATCGGCCCGCTGGCGCCAGTCATTGAAGTCTCCGGCAACGATTACCGGCGCATCGTCCGGCAACTCTGCAAGGCGTCGGCTCAACAATTTGAGCTGTTCGGTGCGATGGGTTTCGCGCAGCCCCAGGTGTACGCAGATGGCGTGAACTTCCTGACCGTCGCCGGGCAGACGCAGAACGCAATGCAGGAGACCGCGGTTCTCGTGGCCGCTGATCGAAACGTCAAGGTTGTCGTGGGCAATGATCTGGAATTTCGACAGCAACGCATTCCCATGATCGCCCGCTGGATAGACGGCGTTGCGGCCGTAGGCAAATTGCGGCCATAGGGTGTCAGCAAGGAATTCGTATTGCGGTATCGCCGGCCAATTGCTGTAGCGCATTGGATGCTGTTCATGGGCACCGTGGACTTCCTGCAAAAACACCACGTCCGCAGACACACTGCGCACCGCTTCGCGCAACTCAGGCAGGATGAAACGCCGGTTGAGTGCGGTAAAACCTTTATGTGTGTTGACCGTCAGCACGGTGAAGCGGCGCACGGCGGTGAGGTTTGGCGACGGATCATCGGTTGCGTCGAGCGGCTCGGAAACGTTCATGGCCGCACACCTTTGGCAAACGATTCGCCGGATGCGAAGAAGCTCGCCAGTGGGTGATAGACATTCCGCAGGCGTTTGAGCCAGCCTGAAATACCAATATGAATCGCCGCCATGTCGCCTCCCGCCTGATGGTCTTCGCACAGCCCTGTCTTTTGATGACTGCCCTGTGTGGGAGAAAGTTTCGGCGGGGCTACGGACGGTAATGACCCACACAAGGGATTTGTGTCAGGTCCCAACCGATCAAGCTGGCCGCAAAGATCGAGGATTCGAGACCTTCAACGCTCTTAGCCGATCTACGCTTGTAGGCGCGGCCGAAGGCTGCGATCTTTTGCTTTCATTACGGCTATTCAAAAGGAGCACTGCGTTTGCATCAGTTCAAGACTGCGATACTGCTGGCGCTACTTCTCATGACGGGCGGCGCAGGGCTGCAAGCGGCGGCGATACCGGGCCTGCCGGCGACCAGCACCGCTGCGACGCCACCGGCCCACCCGGAGCCGCTGGTCCAGGGTGGTTTGCTGGGGGCGATCAGTTCGAGCATCGATGAGGTCGAGGGAAAACTCGATCTCAACGAAGACCTGGTCGATGCCTGGCGTCTGCGCGCAGACCGTGCAGCTGATGAAGTCGATCAACTGGTCAATCATCCGTCGGCGCGTTCCAGCTGGAGCGTGGCAGGGGATTTCCTGATTTTGTCCGGTGTGTGGGCGGGCGTCTTTGCATTGCTCTGGCTGCTCGGCGGGCTGCTGGCCACGCGTCTGAGCCGGCACCGTTTGCTGCTCACCCGCGAACGCGGCCAGGCGGTACTCGGTTATGCATTGCCTTACAGCATTCCGGCGCTGATCAGCCTGCCATTGACGATTTTTGTCAGCCACTACTTGCCGGTTTCGGCCGGCCGGGCGCTGGCATTGTGTTTCGCCTATGCCACCAGCAGCGGCATCTTCGCCGCCTCGCTAGTGCTGACATTGGTGCTCCTGTTCAATGCCGGCCACAAGCGTCGGGCGGTGCAGATCCTTCGTCACTACAGCCCACGGCCGTTGTTTGGAATCGGCTTTCTGGTCGCCATCAGCGATGCTTTGACCAGCTCGCAGATCGCCCACCAGTTGGGTAGCAACCTCACCAGCAGTGTTGCGGTATTGACCGGGTTGGGAGCCTCGATTGCCTTTGGTCTGCTGGTGATCAAAATGCGTCGTCCGGTCGCTCATCTGATCCGCATTCTGCCATTGGCCCAGCGCCTCAAACAGCCGGCACTGCGCGAGACGCTGCGGATATTTTCCGGTCTGTGGTACTGGCCAATTCTGTTGATGGTGATGGTCTCGGTCATCAACCTGGTCAGCATCAGCGACGACAATCAGCAGGTGCTGCGCAGTGCATTGTTCACCACCGTGTTGTTGATTGCGACGGTGTTTCTCAGCACGACGCTGCATCACCTTTTCAAGTCCCGCAGCGAGCATGCGGCGCGTCGCAGCAATGCCTACAAAGAGCGTTTCCTGAGCCTTTCACACGCCTTGCTGCGGATCGGCATGGCGATTGTTTTTATCGATATCCTGGGGCGTATCTGGGGGGTGTCACTCCTGGAGTTCGCGATGAGCAACACGGTCGGGCGAGCGATCAGTGATTCGCTGAGCCGTATCGGTCTGATTTTCCTCGTGACCTGGATGGTTTGGGTGGTGCTCGACACGGCGATTCAGGAAGCCCTGAAACCCCCGGTCAACAAACGCTCTGCACACCAGCCGAGTACGCGGGTGAAAACCATCCTGCCGCTGCTGCGCAACGCGGTCAAAATCCTGCTGGTGGTGATTTGTGCGATCACCACCATGGCTAACCTTGGGATTAACGTGGCGCCGTTTCTGGCGGGTGCCGGGGTCGTGGGGCTGGCCATCGGTTTCGGTTCCCAGCAGCTGGTACAGGACGTCATCACCGGGCTGTTCATCATCATCGAAGACACCTTGTCGATCGGTGATTGGGTGGTGCTCGATTCCGGGCATGCCGGCACGGTCGAAGGTCTGACCATTCGCACCCTGCGTCTGCGCGACGGCAAGGGTTTTGTGCACTCGGTGCCGTTCGGCCAGATCAAGGCCGTGACCAACCAATCCCGGCAATTCGCTTATGCGTTTTTCTCGGTGCAGTTCACCTACGACACTGATGTCGACAAGGCGATTGAATTGATCCGCGAGGCTGGGCATTCGATCAGCGACGACCCGTTTCTCAAGTACAACCTGCAAGGGCCACTTGATGTATTCGGTGTCGACAAAATGGACCTCAATGGCGTGGTGCTGACGGCGCAGTTCCGCACCGTGTCGGGTGGGCAATATGCGGTGAGCCGGGCATTCAACCAGCGTTTGAAAAAGCTTGTGGATAACAGCCCGTGGGTGCATTTCGCGCAGACTTATCCACAACAGGTTTTTATGCCCAAGCGGCCGATGGATGAGCAGGATGACGAGGTGGCGCGGGAGCATTCGGCGGTGTTGTTGCCGGATCAGCCGCGAACCCAGTGATTTGTGTTCCAGATCGTTCCCACGCTCTGCGTGGGAATGCCTCACCGGACGCTCTGCGTCCGCTCTTGAGACGCAGAGCATCTCTGGCTGCATTCCCACGCGGAGCGTGGGAACGATCAGTGGCGAGTCAACTTGCTGCGTATCTCTGTAGATGCCTGCTGATCCAGCTCCAGCCAGAAAACCTGCTTGCCGGAAATCTCCGCCGCCGCCGGAAGCCCATCGCGGTACACCAGCCGATTACTCGCCAACGCCGGTACTTTCGCACCGGGTAACAACGTCCCGGCCAGGTTCAACGGGTCAACCCCGCACACCGCAATCAAACTCCCGTCATGCGGCCGGCGGCGTATTTCGCGCAGCAGGGGAATCGCCTCGGGCAACGCAAACTGTTCACCGGCCAAGCCACTGACGAACCGACCGCCACGTATTTCGCCCCGAGCCTCCAGCCGATGAAACGTGCGCAGCAATTCGCGCCAGCTCGGTAGCCAATCCGCCTCACGTTCCAGCAAGCGCCAGAACACCACGCCGTAGCGTCGCAACAAGGTCATGGCGATGTGTTCCAGTGTCTCGGTCGGTGTCGGCGCCGGACGTTGGTTATCCACAACCGGCGCGGCAGGCCCGCGGCGTAACAAGGCCCAGCGCCCGGCATCGTCCATCCCGCCGACAAACGCTCCGCGCCCGCGTCGACTGCTGCGATTTTGGCGTTTGCTGGCCGGGGTGATCAGCGCCCGCACCCCGGCGAAGCTGTCGGCATTCACTAGCCCGGCGCCGACCAGTTCCTGCAAGGCGATTTCCAGTTCCGAGCGCAGCAGATGAGCTTCGTGCATCAGCTCATCGAAAAACAGCGCGCCGTGTTGGCTGAGCGCTTCGTGCACCTTTTGCGTTTTGGGTGACAATTCGCTGACCGGTGTCTGCTCGGTCAAGCCGCTCCACAAGCCGACCTGACTGCGCGGCAACAAAAGAATCGGCGTGCTGCGCAATGCCGTGCTGGCGCCCTTGTTGCGGGCGGTCAGGCGCGTCCAGACCAGTTTGCCGCTGCGGCACAGATCATCCAGCCAACCCGGTGAATAGTCTTTGATTCGCGCCGACAGAATGTCGCTGTCCCAAGCTGACGCGGCGGCGGGATAGCCTTCGAACTGACCGACAATGGCGGGCAATACCGCGCTGCCCTGGCCCTGAGTCGCCGCCGACAGGTGCTGCCAGTCGAACAGAAAGCGCATGAAATCCTGCAACGCCACCGGCTCGATTTCGCGCCGCAAACGCTTGACCGTGTAGCGATGAATTCGCGCCAGCAAATGTCGTTCGCACCATTCCTCAAGCCCTGCGCCGGGCGTGAAGCGGCCGCGCAACACATAGCCTTCGCGTTCCAGTTGCGCCAAGGCCTGGGTGACATGATTCGCCGCCAATCCAAGCGGCTCGGCAATCTCTGTGAGTGGCAACGGCCCAAACGCGCTGAGCCGTGCGCGGATCACTTCAACGACGGCCTCGTCTGGCGCCCAGGCCTCATCGAAACCGGGCAATGCTTGCAGCGCCGGCACTGATATCGCCTGGGAATAAATCGCCTGCAAGCAGGTCAGTCGCTCCAATGCCAGCCACAAGCCTTGCCTGGTGTTGATTTGCAAACGGCTGGCGCGACCGCTGTCGGTTAGGGTGTTCAGCCAGTCGAGCCAGTGCGCATTGGCCTGCGCCTCGGCATCGCTGATGCACGTAAGGCTCATCAACGCCTCATGCATTTCATCGACGCCAGTAGGCGTCGGCCAGGCCTCGTCACGTACCGCTTGAATCGCTTCGGCATCCAGCGCACCGAGGTCGTCGGTGGACTGTGGATCGGTCCAGCGCCGGTTGAGTACCGCTTGTGTGCGGCGCTCTTCCAGCGGCGCATCGTCGAGAAAGGTGTAGGGCCGGGCGCTGAGGATTTCTGCCGCCAGCGGCGACGGCGCCGGCAGGTCTCGACTGATCAGCCGCACCTCGCCACGTTCCATGCGCCGCAGCAACGCCAGCCAGCCTTCGCAGTCCATCGCCTCGTGCAGGCAATCGTCGAGGGTCTGTTCCACCAGCGGATGGTCGGGAATCTCACGCTCACCGGCGAGGTTTTCCACGCAGGCAATTTGATCGGGGAACACGCTGGCAATCAGGTCTTCGCTTTTCATCCGCTGGATCTGCGGCGGGACTTTACGTCCGCCGCTGTAGCGCGGCAGGGCCAGGGCGACGCCGGCATTCCAGCGCCAGCGCACGCCGAACAGCGGCGCGTCGAGCACCGCTTGAATCAGCAGGTGCTCGGCGCTGTTGCTGTGCAGGTAGCGCCAGACGTCGTCGAGTTCAAAGCTGTGGCCGGTGGACAGCGACAGCACGATGGCGTCTTCGCTGGCGGCGGCCTGCAATTCGAAGTTGAAGGTGCGGCAGAAGCGCTTGCGCAGGGCCAGGCCCCAGGCGCGGTTGATGCGGCTGCCGAACGGGGTGTGGATGATCAGTTGCGTGCCGCCGGACTCGTCGAAAAACCGCTCCATCAGCAACGTGTCTTGTGACGGCAGGGCACCCAGCGTCAGGCGCGCCCGGGCGAGGTAATCGACCAGTTGCTCGGCGCTGGCGACGTTCAGGCCGAGGGTGTCGGTCAGCCAGTCGAGGGCTGGTTGCAGGTTGCCCGGCGTGGCGCCGAGCAAGTCGTCGAGGTGTGCTTGCAAGCGAGCGACGGCAAAGGACAGTTCTGCGCTGCGCCCTGGCGCTTCACCGAGCCAGAAGGGAATGGTCGGCGGTTGGCCCTGAGCGTCTTCGACCCGGACCTTGCCGGTTTCGACCCGCAGGATTCGGTAGGAGGTATTGCCCAACTGGAACACGTCCCCGGCAATGCTTTCCACCGCAAAGTCTTCGTTGACGCTGCCGATATTCAGCCCTTGGGGTTCCAGCAAAACGCTGTAGTCGGCGTTGTCCGGAATGGTCCCGCCACTGGTAACGGCGGTCAGCTTGGCACCCCGGCGACCGCGCAGAGTGCGGGTGACGGTGTCGCGGTGCAGGTAAGCGCTGCGCATGCCCTGTCGACCGTTGTAGCCCTCGGCGAGCATGTGCAGCAGTGCCTGATAGTGTTTTTCGTCGAGTTCGGCATACGGCGAAGCGTTACGCAGCATCGCCAGCAACGCTTGCTCTGACCATTCCTGGCAACTGACCTCGGCGATGATTTGTTGCGCGAGTACGTCCAGCGGCGCAGTGGGAATCTGCAACGTGTCGAGTTCGCCGCGCCTTACACAATCGAGCAGCGCGGCGCATTCGATCAGGTCGTCGCGGGTGGTGGCGAACAAGCGGCCCTTGGGCGTACCGCCGATCTGGTGCCCGGAACGGCCGACCCGTTGCAGAAACCCTGAAATCGAGCGCGGCGAGGCGATTTGGCACACCAGGTCGACATCGCCAATGTCGATGCCCAATTCCAGTGAAGCGGTGGCGATCAGCACTTGCAGGTCGCCACGCTTGAGCCGTTGCTCGGCGTCCAGACGAAACTCTTTGGCCAGGCTGCCGTGGTGGGCGGCCACGGCGTCCTTTCCAAGGCGTTCGCTCAGATGCCGGCTCAGGCGTTCGGCGAGACGTCGGGTGTTGACGAAAATCAGCGTGGTCCGGTGTTCGCGGGCGAGGGCGGCGAGGCGGTCGTAGACCAGTTCCCACACATCATTGGCCATGACCGCTGACAACGGCACGGGCGGAACTTCGATGTCCAGATCCCGTGGGCGGGCGTGGCCGATGTCGATGATGTCGCAAGGACGGTCGCGGCCCACGAGATAGCGCGACACCGCTTCGATGGGTTTTTGCGTGGCGGACAGACCAATGCGCACCAGCGGTTCTGCGCACAGCGCCTGCAACCGTTCAAGGCTCAGGGCCAAATGGCTGCCGCGTTTGCTGGCGGCGATGGCGTGGATTTCATCGACAATCACTGTGCGTGTGGTGCCGAGCATCTGTCGGCCGGAGTCCGAGCCGAGCAGCACGTAAAGGGATTCCGGGGTGGTCACCAGAATGTGCGGCGCGATCTTGCGCATGGCCGAGCGATCTTTTTGCGGGGTGTCACCGGTGCGCACGGCGGTGTTGATCTGCAATGGGGGCAGGCCCATCACCCGCAATTGCTCGGTGATCCCGGCGAGCGGATCTTGCAGGTTGATCTGGATGTCGTTGGACAAGGCCTTGAGCGGCGAGACATAGACCACCAGTGTTTCATCTGGCAGCCCGTCGTCGGTTTCCAGCCCCCGGTGAACCAGGTCGTCGATGACGGCGAGGAAGGCAGTGAGGGTTTTGCCGGACCCGGTGGGTGCGGCAATCAGGGTCGAGCGGCGCTGGCGAATCAATGGCCACGCCCGGGCCTGGGCGGCGGTGACCGTCGGGAAGGTGTTGCTGAACCAGGCGCTGACGGCGGGGTGGAAGCCTGCCAGGGCGCTGTCCGTCGGGATTGGCAGATTCATGCAGCAATTTATGCGGGCGAGCCAGGGAAGTTGCAAGTACCGCTGGGGATCTGCGGCGACCGAAAAATTGCTATCGCGGGCAAGCCTTGCTCCTATGTATGGACTCGCCCCCACTGTCTACCTGCTTTTCAAACACTGCTACCCGGTTGCATCTATGTATAAGGCCTATTCGAGGAAGCCATCTTTGGCTTCTGGCCAACATTGGTTGAGCTCACGGTATGCCGATTACATTCAGGCCTCGAAGGCCGGTAGGAGCGCAGGCATCAATCCGCGACGGTCTGACCTGGGGTCAATGTTTTCTAGCAGGGGTTGGAGCGCACTTGCGCCCCGGTGGCAGA